>SFEV01000007.1 GCA_004557975.1 Lachnospiraceae bacterium | reverse complement strand
CGTCGGATCTGTGATACTCACATTTCCCGTATCTGCGCTCCAGCCTGTAAACACGAGATTCTCACTGCTTCGATCCCACGCTGCGATACTGACTGTCGTCCCTGCCTCATACGTGCCGCTTCCGTCACCGCTGTTGACGGTCACTCCGTACGTCACAGGCGCTGCATCCGCATACTGTGCGCTTACAGTCACTTCGCCCTCCGGCATTATAAAATCTGTGGCTGCCGCCGTCGGATCTGTGATACTCACATTTCCCGTATCTGCGCTCCAACCTGTAAACACGAGATTCTCACTGCTTCGATCCCATGCTGCGATACTGACTGTCGTCCCTGCCTCATACGTGCCGCTCCCGTCACCGCTGTTGACGGTCACTCCGTACGTCACAGGTGCTGCCTCCGCATATGTGGCAGTGATCGTAACACTCTCCTTTGGCATCAGGAACGTCGTCGTGCTTGCTTTCGGATCCTCCAGTGTAACCTCATCATCTGTCTCCCATCCTGTGAACTGCATACCCGGCTCCGGCTCATCCGCGGTAATCTGAACCTTCTCATCTTCCTGATAGCTTGCAATGTCATGGAGCTCACCCTCCTGAGGTTTTTCCTCCTCCGGGAAATCGTAGTGATTATCGGACGGAGCTTCCGGATCAGGCCTTGATGACAGTCCGCCCACAACCTCCAGCATATAGCCATCACGGCTCATAGAAACAGTGCCATCCTCCAGCATCGATACACGGTACACCCTTTTCTCGCTCGTATTCTGCCAGGTGCCGCCTTCTTCCACCGCTGTCTCCTCATCGCCTACATACAGTGCGCCTTCAATACCCGTTATGCTGTCTCCAGGGAACAGAAGCTTTCCGTCCACTCCTTCCGGCACCGAATACGAAACCGCTGCATATGAATCAGAAACCGGCAGGCAGAGCATCATGCATGCAAGCAGCAATGCTGATAATTTTTTCTGTCTTTTCTTCATATAAACCCCTTCCTCTCTTTTCCGAAAAGGCATTCCGAAATTGTATTTGTGCATTATTTTCCGGAATTCATTCATCCTTTTATCTACTGCGATTATACCACACAGAACCGCGAAATCAAAGAATGCTTTCCGTGTAAGTTTTCTTAAAACTTTTATAAGAAATAAACCGGGACCACTGCAGAATGAATTCAGGCTTCCATTAAGCGGCGTACCAAAAATACTGGCACATATATCAGAAGCCTGATTCTTTCATTCTGCAGCAGTCCCGGCCATTTTCATCTCACATAAAATGTAAGCAGGACGATAAGCCGGGTTATGTCGTGGGTGATCATCTATCCACGCCTGTCGTCGCCGACAGGCTCCAGCGACCTACCTGAGGCTGACGGGCCGCCATACGCCTCTTTGCGGTCTTGCTTCAGATGGGGTTTACATATGCCTCTCCCGTTACCGGGAAAGCGGTAGTCTCTTACACTGCCCTTCCACCCTTACCGGCCGAAACCGGCGGTTCATTTCTGTTGCACTATCCTTGGAGTCGCCTCCACCGGACGTTATCCGGCATCCTGCCCTGTGAAGCCCGGACTTTCCTCGTCTGGCACCTTTCGGCCTGCCAGCCGCGATCACCTGTCCTACTTACGCGCTGATTTTATCACAGTGATTTTCATTTGTAAACCGTTTTCGCGAAACAATGGCACGTGAACAGTAGCTGACACAATCCCTACACATCAAAACAGCCTCCGCCGATAAATTCTCTGATCAGAGAGTTGTTGGGAATTTCCTCTGACGGAATCGGCAGAAAATAGTCCAGAAACTTCAGTAAACGTTTTGCCTCACTGTACTCCCTGTCCTCCGGGCGTATGGAAAACAGCAGCGGCTCTGCATACTGTTTCAGCACTGCCAGCTCATAGATCAGTGCCGAATTGAACATGACATCCGCCTCCTCCTGGTACGGGAAGATATTATTCTCTTCTCCTCTGCGCACAGATGGCCACATCTCAATAGTCCGTCTCGCGTCAGCTCCCCGTGTTCTGGCATCGCGCACAATCCTGCGCAGAAGCCTTCCGTCAGTCGTCGGTATTCTGTTGTGCTCATCGATATTCAGCTGTGTCAGTGCACTGATATAAATCTTGAATTTGCTCTCTCTCGGAAGGCGGTAAGTCAGCCTGTCATTCAGGCAGTGGATCCCCTCGATAATCAGAATATCTCCTCTGCCAAGTGTCTTGAAATCTCCCTTGTACTCTCTTTTTCCTGTCTTGAAATTGAATCTGGGAAGCTCCACGGTCTTTCCAGCCAGCAAATCCGTCATGTCCTGATTCAGCTGCTCAATATCGATGGCATCAATATGTTCAAAATCCGGTTTTCCGTCTGCGTCGAGAGGTGTTCTTTCACGGTCAACGAAATAGTCATCTGCCGCAACAGGATGGGGCTTCAGTCCATACACTGAAAGCTGCGTGGACAGTCTGTGGGAGAATGTTGTCTTTCCCGAGGAGGACGGTCCTGCGATCAGCACCACCTTTTTTTCCGGAGATGCTGCGATCATGGCAGCAATTTCCGCTATCTTTTTCTCGTGGTACGCTTCCTGAATCATAATCAGATCCTTTGCCCTGTGATTGACAATGTAGCTGTTCAGGGAACCGACTGTAGGAATTCCAAGCTTTGCGCCCCATTCCATGGAATCCTTCTGCACCTGGAAAATCTTCATTTCCGGCCGAAACGGAGGCAGTCTGTCCGGTTCCTCAATGGTCGGCAGAAGAAGGACAAAGCCATCCTCAAAGAGCTTCAGATCGAACAGCTTCAGGTAAGAGGTGTCAGGAACCATGTATCCGTAAAAATAATCTTCGAAATTCTCAAGGGTGTAGAGATTCACTCTGGATGCACGCCTGTACCAGAAGAGCTCCTCCTTGTCAAACATTCCGTATTCATGAAATTTCCGGCGGGCCTCATACGTGGCTTCCGATTTTTTATGAATCGGAAATGCTTTCTCTGCCATATATTGCATATAAGCTTTTACTTCATCCAGGAATTCCTGTGTCAGCTCAATCCTGCCGCGCATGGTACAGTAAAAACCGTCACTGACACAAAAATGGATTCCGATCCGGTCAATATTTCTGTTGTCTCCGGCCACATGATAGATCGCTTTCAGCATCAGCATGATAACACTTCTGCGGTACGTGCTGAATCCGGCCACTGTACGGATTGTCTCAAATTCAATGGTCTCCCCGTCGGAAGCCTTCTTAAAAAGCTCACGGAGCCTTCCCTGTGCCCTGACCAGCAAAATAGGATCGTCTTTCTCGTATTCCGCTGCGATTTCTCTATATGTGGTTCCTCTCGCATATTCCTTCGTTTCGCTGCCGATTTTCACTGTAATTCTGTTTTCCTGCATACCCACTTCCTTTCTGCCCTGCACGATGCCGGCCTTTTCTGTGATATCAGTCCCCCATACTGTCTGATCGTGCCAGTGCACATCCCACGGAGGGTTTTATCATTTTTTATTATCTACTATTATATATATAAAGAAACAAAATTCTCTATACAACGACGAACGGTTCCTGAGTCTTTGCTTCCTTTACCTTCAGATCCGGGAAATTTTTTCTGAGAAATTCTGCCATATCATGGATAAAAATATGTTCCACGCCGTAATGTCCCGCATCGATGACAAGCAGTCCCTGGTCGACAGCGTCCAGCCCCTCATGATGCCCGATATCTCCGGTAATCAGCAAAGAGACACCGGATGCAAGTGCCGGCGCTATCATACTCTTTCCCGATCCCGGTGACACTGCGACCCGCTTAATCACAGTATTTCCGTCTCCGAACAGCCTGACATGCGGCAGCCCGAATGCCTTTTTTACTGTCTCACAGCAGTCTGCTGCCGTCATTTTCTCCGTCAGATTCCCGGCCTTTCCGATACCGTACGGTTTCCCGTCGTCATCCGTCCCTGTCACCTCAAGAATCTCTGTCTTTTTCAGCTTCAGCGCTTTTTCCGCCAGCTCTGCCATCCTCGTCACATCATAATTTGTGTGAATCGCAAAATGCGAGATTCCATTTTCTGTCAACGCCAGAATCCGCCTGCCTGCGAGGCTTTCACAGTTTATTTTCGTAATCCCGGACATCAGCAGAGGATGATGCGTGACGAGAAGCTCAGCGCCCCACTCCACGCATTGACGTATCACATCGTCTGTGGCATCGAGCGCCACCATTACTTTTCTGACCGTTCTGTCTCTCCTGCCCACCTGCAGTCCCGGATTGTCCCATTTTTCCGCATGGTGCGGCGGATATTCTTTGTCAAGTCTCTCCAGTATTTTTCCAGTCTTCATCCTGTCCTCCATACTTTTTCAATATATTCTCTATGATTCTCAGCCCGTACACAACTTCCTGTCTGCGGACCGCAGCATTCTCTCCCGTCTGCCCTTCCAGAGAAGCCAGAATCCTCCGGTTCAGGATCTGCTCGCGAAGCAGATATTCTCTCAGTACCGGATGACATCTTTCTATCAGCAGAGCGCCGTACCGGAGACCCGCTTCATGATCATCCTGACAGTCACTATCTCCGCCTTTTTCTCCACATTCCCTGTCATAAGCGTCTTTTTTTTCCAATGCACCGACGACTGCCTTCATCATCGGATAAAATTTCCCTTCCTCACAAACAATCTCTTCCCGGATAATTCTGCAGCCGGTCTTTTCCAGGTACGCCCTCACTTCCCTGATATCTGACTGAGGCTGAAGAATCAGACGGCATCCTTTCTGAAGCTTTGACTCTCCCTCCTGAAGAATACGGACGGTAAGCGGTCCTCCCATTCCGGCAATCACAATGTCATCCGCCTCCCCCGGCTGCAGGGCACAAAGGCCGTCTGACAGCCTCGTCTCAATCACACTCTCCAGAAGCGCACTGTGTATATGTTCCTGTGCCCGCTCCAGAGGTCCCCGGTTGACATCCATTGCCACGGCACTGCTGATTTTCTCCGCCTGTGCCAGATAGATCGGTATGTATGCGTGATCTGTGCCTATGTCTGCAAGTCTGCAGCCGGGAGTTACCATATCAGCGACCGCCTTCAGACGTTTTGATATCTGCATATAATAACTCCCCTCTAATCAAGATAATCTCTCAGCTTTCGGCTTCTGCTGGGATGACGCAGCTTGCGCAGCGCCTTTGCCTCTATCTGCCGTATACGTTCACGTGTCACATTAAATTCCTTTCCCACTTCCTCCAGTGTCCTTGCCTTCCCGTCATCCAGCCCGAATCTCAGGCTCAGCACACGCTGTTCCCGCTGCGTCAGTGTAGAGAGCACGTCGAAAAGCTGTTCTCTCAAAACGGTACACGCAGCGGCCTCGGCCGGAACGGGAATCGTCTCATCACGGATAAAGTCGCCAAGATGGCTGTCATCCTCCTCACCCACGGGAGTCTCCAGAGAAATCGGCTCCAGAGAAAACCGAAGAATTTCGCTGACTTTCTGGGCCGTCATTCCCAGTTTTTCCGCGATCTCCTCCGGCCGCGGCTCCCTGCCGGATTCCTGCATCAGCTGTCTGGAAGTGCGGATGACACGGTTCATCGTCTCCACCATATGAACCGGAATTCGTATGGTGCGCGCCTGATCCGCAATAGAGCGTGTGATTGCCTGTCTGATCCACCATGTCGCATACGTGCTGAACTTGTAACCCTTTCTGTAATCAAATTTGTCCACAGCCCGAATCAGACCGAGGTTTCCCTCCTGTATCAGATCGAGAAGCTGCATCCCGCGGCCTGCGTACCGCTTCGCAATGCTCACCACCAGTCTCAGGTTCGCCTGGGCGAGACGTTCCTTCGCCGCAGCATCGCCTTCGTTCATACGTCTTGCAAGATAAAGCTCCTCTTCCGTCGACAGAAGCGGAATCCGTCCGATCTCTTTCAGATACATGCGGACCGGATCATCCACTGCAATCCCTTCCATCACATCGGTCTCCTGCAGCTCATTCATCACAATCTCTTCCGGCACGTCCTCATCCTGAGGCATATCCCCGCACTCCTCTTTTTCCGGAAGCAGCTCTTCCGGCGCAAGTTTTAGCACATCAACACCGTTTGCTTCCAGAAAATCCAGCACCATCTCATACTGCTGTTCTCCAAAGCAAAGATGTTTCAGTACCTCATATATTTCCCGGTATTCCAGGACATTTTTCTTTTCTCTGGCCAGTCTGAGCAAATCATCCAGTCTGGCCTCCATGTTAACCGTCTCTGCACTCATTCGTCTCCCTGCCTTTCCCATTATCGGGATGAGGGAGATACATGACAAGACTCCCACCCGATATTCTGTGGCCTGCTATCTATTCTGTCCTCATTACAGAGAAATATGCAGCCGTTCCAGCTCCTGAAGTCTTCTTTTTGATTCAATCAGCTTTTGAAGTCCTTCCATATCGGTCGGATCAAGTGCGGCGGTCCGCTGCTTGATCCCGTGCTCCATTACCTTGTGTATCGTCTCTTTGATTGCTTTCTTCTGTTCCTCCGGTGTCTCAACCGGCACCTCCGTGTTAAACAGCTTCGCCACCGTGCGCTGCTGCTCCGGATCCTGAAAATGATTTGTTATCCTGGCCGGATTCAGCTGGCCGTGCTCCAGCTGCTCATACAGCATGGAAGCCACTGATCGGTACAGCTTGTCCGAGAAATCCTCCGGCCTGATATACGCAGAAACCGTTTCAAAAAGCTTCGGGTACTCGCACAGCCACGTCAGAATCAGCCGCTGTGATTTCCTGATTCCGTCCTCTTTCTCCTGCCGTGCCTCCTGCCGCACAGGAGCCTTCCGCACCGGAACGCCCTGCATCAGAACATTCATGACCATTCTGCGCAGTCCCTCAAAGGAAATCTGATACCTTCCTGTCACAGCTTCAATATAGTTTTCCCTCTCGATCTCCAGCTCAAAACCTGCAATTTTTGATGCCACCGCCTGGAAAAAACGTGTTTTGGCATCCGGATCTTTCATATCGTAGGATTTCTGCATCACGGAAACCTCGAACATAAAACTGTTCTCGGCGTGATCGATCCTGTCCTGAAACGCCTCCGTGCCAAGTGCCTTGATGAACTCATCGGGATCCTTGTACGGCTCCATGTGGAGAACCCTCGTGGATACCCCGGCTTCCTTGAGAAGCGGAATGGCCCGCAGTGCCGCGCGGATTCCAGCTTCATCGCTGTCATACGTCAGAATCACTTCATCCGTATACCGTTTCAGAAGGGACGCATGCTGGCTGGTCAGCGCGGTTCCCAGTGAAGCCACAGCGTTCGTAAATCCCGCCTGGTGCATGGAAATCACATCCATGTAGCCTTCACACACCAGCATGTACCTTTTTTTTGCGGTGCGTGCAAAATTCAGTCCGTAAAGATTACGGCTCTTGTCAAAGATAATTGTCTCCGGCGAATTCAGATATTTTGGTTTACCGTCTCCCATGACACGGCCGCCAAACCCGATCACCTTGTTGTTCACATCCATGATCGGAAACATGACGCGGTTCCAGAATTTGTCATACATACCCTGACGCTCATTGACCTGCATCAGCCCTGACTCCTTTAGCAGCTGATCGGAAACCCCCTGCTTCTTCAGATACCGGTAAAGCGCATCACTGTAGGGGCCTGCATATCCCAGACCGAACCGTTTGATGGTTTCATCGCCAAGCTGCCTGTTTTTCAGATACTCCATGGCTTTTGCGCCCTGAGGTGAGCGGAGCTGATAGTAAAAATACTTTGCAGCCATCTTGTTGACCTCCAGGACGGCACTTTTCCGGTCCCGCTGCCGCTTCGCCTCCTCAGAATACTCCTGCTCAGGCAGTGAAACTCCGGCACGGTCCGCCAACAGCTTCAGTGTCTCCGGAAACGTATAATTTTCATATTCCATGATGAAGGTAAATACATTTCCCCCTGCACCGCATCCAAAGCAGTAGTACATCTGCTTCGATGGGCTCACGGAAAATGACGGTGATTTTTCATTGTGAAACGGACACAGCCCGAAGTAGGAGCTGCCTTTTCGCTGCAGCTTCACATACCCTGAAATAACGTCCACAATGTCATTTCTTGACCGCACCTCTTCAATAATATCATCTGAGTAAAACATTCTGTCCTCCAAAGCTGTCCCTACATCTGCCATGATTTTGGCATAAACAGCTCCCTGTATTTCTTCATCGAGTAAGAGTCTGTCATACCTGCAATATAGTCACAGACGACTCTCTCCCTGGCCTCTCCCTTTTCCAGCATCAGCTCCTGATACTCCTGAGGCAGAAGCTCCGGCTGACTGTTATAGAACCGGTAGAGACTGCAGATCATCGCCACAGCCTTATCCTCCTCGCGCTTTGCCACAGGATTCTGATAAACTCTGCGGAACATAAATGCGCGGAGATCTCTCATGGCATCCTCTGTCTTCTCCGACATGCGTATCATATCCTGCCCCTCGCTGTTCATCACAACATCGTGAATCAGCGTGTTCAGCCGTTTTGTCGTCGTGTCCCCGATGATCCTGCGGCTCTCCTGCGGTATGTCCTCCTCCCGGAGAATTCCGGCACGCTCCGCATCATCGATGTCGTGGTTCAGATACGCGATCTTGTCACAATAGCGGACAATCTGCCCTTCCAGCGTCTGCGGCTTCCCTGCTATCCTGTGATTCCGGATACCGTCCCGCACCTCCCACGTCAGATTCAGCCCCTTTCCCTTTTTTTCAAGAAGCTCTACCACTCTGACACTCTGTTCATAATGTGCAAAACCAAAGGGACACGCAGAATTCAGTGCACGCTCGCCCGCATGGCCGAAGGGTGTATGCCCCAGGTCATGTCCCAGCGCAATGGCATCCACCAGGTCTTCATTCAGGCGGAGCGCCTTTGCGATGGTCCTGGCAAGCTGTGACACCTCCAGTGTATGTGTCAGTCTCGTCCTGTAATGATCGCCCTCCGGAATCAGGAACACCTGTGTTTTCTGTTTCAGCCTCCGAAATGATTTACAATGCAGGATACGATCCCGGTCGCGCTGATAGACAGTGCGGATATCACATTGCTCCTCCTCCCTGTCCCTGCCTCTGGAATACCTGCTGAAGGCTGCATATTTGCTGAAAATACGGAGTTCCTGTTCCTCTGTCTTTTCCCGTATTGTCATTTGTCCACCTTCTTCCCTCTGCTACTATTATATTCTATATCCGCAATTATTTTCCATAATTTTTCATAAAATTTTTAAAAGAGTTATAAATCCTGATCAGCAAAAGATTCTGCCTGAAATGTTCTGCCATCCGACATCACGGTCACAGCGCCTCCCTGCGACGTTTCCAGTATTTCAGCCCCCGCTTCCAGAAGTCTTTCAATTGTCTCCGGCGCGGGATGTCCGTAACGGTTGTTTTCTCCACTGGAAATTACGGCCACCTCAGGCATCACAGCGGAAAGGAACATCTCCGAGGTTCCGTTCTTTGATCCATGGTGCCCCACCTTCAGTACGTCTGCACGCAGCTCCTCCTGCTGATCTGCCAGCCTTTTTTCCGCTTCTCTCTCCAGATCCCCGGTAAACAGCATCCGGAAGTTCCCATACCGGACCATCAGAACCATGGAATCCTCATTCCGTTCACCGGAGAGCGCCTCAGACCGGGGTGCAAGACACTCCAGTTTCCAGGAGGCCCGTCCCAAACAAGTACTGCAAAGGAATTTCTCACTGTCCCGGTCTTTGTCGCAGCACCATCTGCCGATGTTATCCCCCGCTTCCATGGTCAGCACAGTGATACCATGTTCTGCGGCCATTGCCTTAAGCTCACTGAAGTCCTCCTCCAGAACCGGCGGAAGTACAAGACTGCCTAACGTAATTCCGTGCACATTCCTCCCATCCGGTCCCGCCTCATATTCCTGCAGAAACGTTTTTACTCCATTTGTGTGGTCACTGTCCGCATGAGAAAGAAAGAGGCAGTCAAGCTTCGACACCCCATAATATTTTAAGGTCTGTGAGATTCGGTACTCCCACACTTTGCTCACAGAACTGCTTCCTCCGTCTATTAGACAGCTTGTCCCGTCGGGAAACATCAGCAGAGCGCCGTCGCCCTGTCCCACGTCGAGACAGACAATCCGAAGCTGCCGCTCAGATCTGTGGCACATGAGAGAAATACAGATACAAAAAGTCATCAGCCATACCAGACAGACAGAAACACGTTTTCCCGGCACAGCAGTTTTTTTCCCTGCCACAGCAGGCTCCTTCCCATGTTTCCATGTCCAAAGTCCCGCTGCTGCCAGGAGAAGATAATACACCGCTATATTTTCCGCACTCGGGCGTCCGGCAACCCACACGCCAGATGGCAGATGCTGCTCCAGCTTACAGAGCAGTTCAAACAGACTGAGCAGATATGACGACGGAGCTGCCAGGAATGTCCCCACAGCCAGGGAACACGTTCCTGCAGCGGCAGCCGCCATACCTGTTCCCATCAGAGGAGTCATAAGCGCAGCAACCGCCATGTTGACGGGAATACTCCACGGAGATACCTGATAGAAGAAATACAGACTGACAGGCAGCATTCCCATAAAGATGCATGCAGAACCAGTTACTGCAGTGATGAAACGGTTTCTGATCCCGCATGTCTCCCTCACACACGGGACGAGCACCGCGAGGGTAAGCACTGCACCGAAGGACAGCAGAAATGACGCGTCTTTTACAGCACGCGGATTTTTCAGCAGAAGAAGCACCGCTGCCACTGAAACCGAGGTTATCATATCGTACTTTCTGCCGCAGACCTGTGCCCCCAGCCACAGGAAAAACATCACCAGAGCACGCGTAGCCGATATCCCGCCTCCTGCCATGATCACGTATAGCGATGCTGCCATTCCTGAGAAAAAAGCGGAGAGTTCATATGACAGCCGCAGCCGTCTGAGCATGTAAAAAATCCCCATCCCTGTCATGGAAACATGCAGTCCGGAAACTGCCAGAATATGGGAAATTCCGCCCTCCTGATACGTGTTTTTCCATTCCTGCTCCAGATTGCTCTTCTCTCCCAGACAGATGGCCGACAGAATCCGCCCCTTCTTATCTCCCAGAATCCTGCCGCAGGAAATACGCAGTGCTCCCCGCAGTCTGTGCATCATCCCACGCACAGAAAAGCTTCCTCGGTTCCACCCAAGAAGCTTCACATCTTTTATTCGTCCCACCGTATTATGACTGCCATAATACTGCTTTGCATCAAAATTTCCGGGATTTCGGGCAGACTCAAAGGATTCAAAACAGCCGGAAAAACGCAGACGGTCACCTGGTGCAGGATTGATCTGGTCTGTGGTAAAAATCAGTTTTTGTTCGGGTAAAAAAGAAATTTCTGACGAATCCGGTATACGGACCGTCACTTCAGAAACAGACAGGCGTAAGCCCTCAGATACCGCGTCACACGAAGAGACACGGCCTTCAAATTCAACAGATGCGCCCGGCGCTGCACCTTGTTCTGACAGCCATGTTTCAAAAAATACCGGAGGACTCTCCTGTGAATCTCCGGTATTTCCCAACAGTGCCAGAACGAGGAAGCAGACCGCGCCAAACCATAACAGCGGTCTTTTCACCGCATCACTCCTTTGTCAGCAGCGGATCAATGCCTACCACCGGATTGCCTGCTGCCATATCCGATGTCTCATCCTCGGAAAGAAGCTCTGTATCAGATTCGGATGCCTGCTCAGTCTGCATTACGGATTCTGTCTGTATATCTTCCGTCGAAGATTCCACGGAATCTTCTGTCCCGGAATCCTCATTCTTTGCAAACTGCATGTCCGGCATAAATACGTGATCAATCTCAACCTGGTCGCGGTATTTAACGTCATCTTTTCCATTTATCTCAAATTTTACGCCGCTGATAGTCTCACACGCTCCACAGATGGAATTTGCAACGGCATACAGCGCCACCTCCGGCCTGACCGTGCTCTCTGACGGAGCCTTGTTGAATTCGGAATCAAGATTGATCGTACAGATTCCATTATTCACACTGACACTGAGAATTTTGGCCGATCCTGAAACGACAGCACTTGCTCCCGCATTCTCCGGTCCCCGGATCAGCTGTTCCATGACGACGCGTTCCAGCATCATATTGCTGGAATAGTGGACCTCACGCGTCTCCGCCACCAGCTTTTCCCCCGCCGTATCAGAAAAATAGCACGTAAGCGTCGCGTACTGGTAGGAATTAATTCCGCCCTCCTTCGTATCAATAAAGCTGGCCGCATCCATCGCCGGAACAGGCTTTCCGTCCGTATCCACAAGCTGCTGCCCCTCCACGGTAATCATTATTTTGGTGACACCGGGGATCTGAGAAATCGTTTTGATGACGGCGGCACGAAGCAGAATCTCACCGATATTGTCCAGCTCATAGTACTCTTTGGAAAAATCAATTCTCAGCGCGTCAATACCGCGCTCATAGCCCTTAACCGTGACATCCGAAGGAAACACGCTAATGTACCCGCTGGGCGCATTCGCCAGCTGTCCCAGCAGCTCTTTCATCATCTCATCAAAGGTTTCGGCGGCCGGATTATACGGTACATCCATCAGCTTTGACCCTGTAGTGTCCGTATAATATACAGTATATCCCTTTTCTTCCCTCCGGCTGCCGCATCCGCCAAGCATCAGCATGACCACTGCGACCAGCCAGAAAAGATTCCATTTTTTTCTCACAGATTTCCTCCCGGCATGATATGTTCTGCCCTTGTACCTCGTGACTAGGGCACATATTTCAGAGGGATGCGCACCGTAAAGGTCGTTCCCTCTCCTTCCTTGCTGTATACTTTGATAGCGCCATGGTGCATCAGAACAGCACTTCTCGTAATCGCAAGTCCCAGTCCCGTTCCTCCGATCTCACGGGAATGTGACTTGTCCACGCGGTAAAAGCGCTCAAAAATATGCTCCTGCGCCTCCTCCGGAATACCCATTCCGGAATCCTCCACCTTAACATAAAAATATTTACTGTCAATATTCAGAGAAACGTGCACCCACCCGTCCTCTCTGTTGTATTTGATTCCGTTTTCAATCAGGTTGGAGACTGCAAGCGTCAGCTTCGTCTCATCCACTTCCGCGAGAATCGGCTTGAAACTCTCCAGCACCAGTTCAATCCCGCGCTTTGCAGCAATGGGGCGCAGACGCTTAAGCACCAGCTCAATCAGCTGATTGATATTCGTCTCTGCGATATGAATATCAGAAGAACGTTTGTCCATCTTGACAAGGGAAAGCAGATCGGAGATGATTTTATTTTCACGGTCAATCTCCTCCGCAATATCTGCCATAAATTCTTTATACAGCTCTACAGGTACATCCTCCTGAGCCAGCAGCGAATCGGCGAGCACTTTCATGGAGGTGATCGGTGTCTTCAGCTCATGTGAGACGTTTGAGACAAATTCCTGTCTCGAATCCTCCTGAAGCTTCATTCGCCTGAGCATCCTGTTGTATGCCTCTGCAAGAAGCTGAGTCTCTGTATAGTCAGGAATCGAAATCTCCTGCTCCGTCACACTGCCGCGTACCTCCTCCAGAGACCTGGTGATCTTCCCGAAAGGCCTGGTCAGCATGCGTGAAACATAAAAGGCAACTGCCAGAATCAGAATCGTAAGAACAATCTGAAGAGTCAGTACTGTATTTCCCAGTGCGTCCTTTCCGGCCTCCACATCGGTGGTCGTCACACTGACCACCATGATTCCTTCCATCTCTTTCGTATCCTTATTTCTCAGAGGAACCGTAATCTCAAGAAATTCATTCTCCCGGTTGTAGTTGGCGGAATCCTTTCCCATAAAGCACTGCAGTACTTCCTCCGATATGATGACATTTCCCTCATCAATATCGTATGTATCCCGGATAATCAGGAAATTGCTGTCGACAATAATCACACGGCCGTTGTAGAGCTTGGACAGCTGCTCCAGCTGGCGGTCAACCTGCTTCGACTCATTTCCTCTGATATACCCTGTCTCACTGATCTGATCCGTGAGCTGACGGCACTGCTCCTGAACCATCGTACTCTTCTGTGAGACTGCCTGGGCCTCATAGTTTTCCAGAATAAAATATTTCATCAGAAAAATCGGAATCAGACCGACAAGAATAAAAATGACAAATATCCTTGCCTGAAGACTCTTAAAATACTTGACTGCTTTTGCCTTAATGCTGGAAATAATAACCCACTCCCCACTTCGTATGTACATATTTCGGTTCGCTCGGATTTGCCTCGATCTTTTCGCGCAGACGGCGGATATGGACGTCTACCGTCCTCACATCTCCCGGATACTCGTATCCCCACACAATATTCAGCAGATTTTCCCTGCTGTATACTTTATTCGGGTTGAACACAAGAAGCTCAAGCACATCAAACTCCTTGGCAGTGAGGTTTACTTCTTTTCCCGCAATGCTGACTCTTCTGCCCTCGCAGTCAAGAGCCAGGTCACCTACCTCGACGATTTTCCCCTTCGGCTCCACAGCCGCCTTCTGGGAGGTTCTCCTGATGATTGCCTTCAGACGGGCCTTCACCTCAAGGATATTGAACGGCTTCGTAATATAGTCATCGGCACCGTACTCCAGTCCAAGGATTTTGTCCATATCGTCGCCCTTGGCTGTCAGCATAACGATCGGTACATCGGAAAATTCACGGATCTGCTGGCAGACCTCAAGCCCGTCAAGCTTCGGAAGCATCAGGTCAAGCAAGATAATATCATACGCCTTTTCCTTTGCCATGCGCACGGCTTCCTCCCCGTCATAAGCACAGTCCACTTCCATGTCATCCTGCTCCAGACTGAAACGGATTCCTTTCACAATCAGTTTTTCATCATCCACTACCAGAACCTTTTTTCCCATGCCAATACTCCTTTTATTTAAACTGTTATGTAATCTCTGATCTTTGCAAACACGGCTTCCTTGATCCCGGATATGTTCTGTATCTCCTCGATCTTCTTAAAGCTGCCGTGCTCCGTACGGTACTGCACAATCGCATCTGCCTTCGCCCTGCCGATCCCCGGAAGCGTCATCAGCTCCTCGCGGCCTGCCGTATTCAGATTGACTTTCTGCTGTCCATCCTGCATTCCGGACATTGTGTCCGCACCTGCCTCCTGCATTTCTGCGAATGTATCTGCAGTCTGTCCTGCAGACCCGTTCTGCGCCATCTGCCGCGTCTCCTCCAGCGTATACACGTACACACGCTGTCCGTCACAGACACGGGATGCCTGGTTGAGCCACTGTTCATCAGCATCCACGGAAAAACCGCCTGCCATGGCAACCGCCTCAAACAGACGCATGTCCTCCGTCACCGGGTACACTCCCGGCTGGTTCACTGCCCCGCATACATACACGTATCCGGCCGGAACATCCGTCTCAGTCTCCGGTGAAGCCGCCTGTACAGTGCCTGCATCCGATGCACTTTCAAACATTTTCGTCATTTTCTCATCGCGTGCGCCCGTCGTCTCACTCTCCCATCCGGCCTGATAAACATCCTGTTCTCCGGAACATCCGGTCATGAAAATCAGCACGCACAACAGGGCTGCTGCCAGCCCTCTCTTACTTTTCTGCATATCCCCCCGACAGCCAGATGCCGTGGTTCCCCTCATGCATTCTTTATTTTAACGAAAAAGTAACGTACTTGCAACATCTTTTTTACAATATTATTGATTATTATTACGATCCTGTCAGGAGAATCGGTTCCCGCGACCTGTGAATACGGCCACGGAGCGCGGGCGCATAATAAACACACCGTCAATCCTTATCTCCTGTCCCTCCGGGTAGAAATATCTTCCTTCTCCGTCCCCGTACGTATTGACACTCAGATACCATGCGCCCGTCCGACGCAGGTCAGGTAGCGTGACCGTAACATCCTCCCAGTACGTATTGATACAGATATATACAAGGTCGTCCCTGCCGTTTTCCCGGTCATACCCGGCAAAGCTGACCGCAAACGTGCGCGCATCACCAGGGATGCCAAGAATCTCGGCGCGGACATCGTGAGTGTGGAGCGGTTCCATTCCGCACACGGCATCCGGCAGCTTTTTGCGGATCACAGGATGTCTGTGGCGAAATGCGATCATAAAGCGGAAGAATTCAAACAGCTCTCTGTTCTTTTTCAGCAGACTCCAGTCCAGCCATGAGCACACATTGTCCTGGCAGTAGCAGTTGTTGTTGCCGAACTGTGTATTGCCGAATTCGTCTCCTGCCAGAAACATCGGTGTTCCTCTGCTGCACATCAGCACTGCAAAGGCGTTGCGGATCATCCGGTACCGCAGCGTCAGCACGTCCTGATTCTCCGTCTCGCCCTCTGCCCCGCAGTTCCAGCTCCTGTTGTCGTTGGAACCATCCGTGTTGTTCCAGCCATTTTCCCAGTTATGTTTTTCGTTGTACGCATAGAGATCGTACATGGTAAAGCCGTCGTGGCACGTCAGGAAATTCACACAGGAATTGTAGCCTGCGTAGCTGCCGCTGTAGTCGGGACTCGGCATGCCATACAGGTCTCCGGAGCCGCATATACTCCACGCGGCATTCTGAGCTTCCCAGTTTTCGCCCTTCAGGAAAGAGCGGACCGCATCGCGGTATCTGCCGTTCCACTCGGCCCACCGTCTGCTGGCCGGAAAGCTGCCGACCTGATACATTCCTCCCGCATCCCATGCCTCGGCAATCAGTTTTACATTGGCCAGAATCGGATCGTACGCAAGGCTTTTCAGAAGCGGAGGATTGTTCATCGGAGAGCCGTCCACATTTCTCCCGAGAATACTGGCCAGATCAAACCGGAAGCCATCCACGCGGTAGCTGACTGTCCAGTAACGCAGACATTCCAGAATCATCTGCTGTACCACGGGATGATTACAGTTGAGTGTATTGCCGCATCCGCTGAAATTATAGTAATTTCCGTCCGGCGTCAGCATATAGTAAATTCTGTTGTCAAAGCCTTTAAAGCTGAAGGTCGGCCCGTATTCATTTCCCTCCGCCGTATGGTTGAACACCACATCAAGAATCACCTCAATGCCGTTCTCGTGGAGCGCCCTGATCAGCTCCTTCAGCTCTGTTCCTTCCTGATTGTACTCTATGGAAGCAGTATAGCTGGAATTCGGCGCAAAAAAGCTGACGGTATTATACCCCCAGTACTCCAGAAGCTGGTTTCCGTTCACTTCCCTCGAGTTCATCGTCTCGTCAAACTCAAAAATCGGCATCAGCTCCACCGCATTAATGCCAAGCTCCTTCAGATATGGAATTTTTTCTTTCAGTCCCGCAAACGTTCCTTTATGCTCCACACCGGATGAGGGATGACGCGTAAAGCCCCTGACATGAAGCTCATAGATCACCAGATCGCTCATCTCCCGCTTCGACTGCATCATGTCTCCCCAGTCAAAGGTATCCTTGACGACACGGGCGTGATACGATTTTTCCTTTTTCTTTCCCCAGATCCGCTGTCCCGCCACTGCCCTGGCATACGGGTCAAGGAGAATTGCTTCCCTGTCAAAGGTATGTCCCTTTGCAGGATCATGGGGACCGTCGATACGGTATGCATACTCAAATTCGTCAATATTCAGGCCAAACACAATCATGGAATAGACGTCACCGATTTTGTATGCTTCGGGAAACGGCAGAACCGCATAGGGTTCCTCCTCCCCCCGGCGAAACAGAAGCAGCTCACAGGAAGTACCGTAATGCGTATGAACTGTAAAATTCACACCAACCGGCAGTACCATCGCCCCGTTGATGTCAAACATGCCCGGCCTTACGGGAAATCCTGAAATTTCCCCCATCGGACAGACCGATACTTCCATGTCTGTTGTATATTTATGTGTGTAAAATTTCAAAATTGATCCTCCAGTTTCTCTTTTCTTTCGTTTTCCGGCGCAAACGCTGCGTATTATTATACCCGTATTTTTACCAATCGTCAACGTTTCGGATTTTCCGGTTTACTGTTTTCCTACCATTTGAAGATGACTATTCCGGCGATGGAGATCGCCATTCCGATCACCTTTCTCCACTCCAGAGGCTGCTTCTCCACACCAAAAATCCCCAGCAGTTCAATCAGGTACGCCACAATAAGCTGTGAAATGACAATCAGCATGGCGGCCCGTGCAGGTCCCAGGCTTCCCATACTTTTTACAACGGTAATTGTAATAAATGCCCCGATCACACCGGACAGCAGCATGTATCTGTGCTCCACCTGTGCCAGCGTCATCACGTTTGTTCTGTCTGTGAACAGCCACGCCGCGAGACATACAAGCAGCGCCGTAAACTGCACAAAGGCTGAGGACAGCCACAGGCTCGTCTGTTTTGTGACCTCCGTATTGAATACTCCCTGGATGCTCATCAGTGCACCTGACAGCAGTGCCGTCAATATTCCCCACATAATCTCCGCTCCTTTTCTGCGCCTGCTTCCATTCCCGGCAGACACTGTTTCCGGAAAAGCACAGCCTTCCCTGTAACGTGAGTATATGTAGAATTTCCATTTTTATTCACTTTCGCAAAAAATAAGATTTCAGTACTATGCACAAAATCTGTTTTCATGTATAATAGCCCATGCAGACATTTTCATGAAGAGATTAATAAGGAGATTACTATGACAAATTATCTGATTGTATTTTTTATTTCCATGGTTCCGCTCATTGAGCTCCGTGCAGCTGTGCCTTACGCCATAGCCCTCGGACTCCCGCTGCTGCCATCGTACATCATTGCCATTGTCGGAAATATGCTCCCCGTCCCGATTATTTACCTGTTCGCAAGAAAAGTACTGATCTGGGGCAAAGACAAACCTTATATCGGAAAATTTTTTACCTTCTGTCTCGAAAAAGGCGAAAAGGGAGGAAAGAAACTGCAGGCCAAGGCTGGCCGCGGACTGTTTCTTGCTCTCCTGCTCTTTGTCGGCATCCCTCTGCCGGGAACGGGCGCATGGACAGGAACACTGGCTGCCAGCCTGCTTGATATGGATTTCAAATCCAGTGTCCTGGCCGTTATGCTTGGCGTCATTCTCGCCGGAATCATTATGGGAGCTGCCAGCGCCGGACTGTTCGGTGCAATCGGAGCACTGATCTTTTAACCGAATATCCACTTAACCTGAGAACGGGACTGGAGAGGAGAACCATGAAGAATAATATCACACTCATCGGAATGCCGGGCGCTGGAAAAAGCACTGTCGGCATCGTACTTGCAAAAGTGCTCGGATATGATTTTGTCGATTCCGACCTGCTGATCCAGAAATCCGAAGGAAAGCTTCTGTGGCAGATCATGGCTGAAGTGGGCAATGACGGCTTCAACCAGATCGAAGAACGGGTCAACAGTGAAATCAACGTTTCCAACAGTGTCATTGCCACAGGCGGCAGCGTCATCTACGGGCCCAGGGCCATGGAGCATCTGCGCAGCATCAGCACAGTTGTCTACCTGAAGGTAAGCTGCGCTACGCTGAGTCACCGCCTCGGAGACCTGACAAAGCGCGGAGTCGTATTCAGCCCGGGGCAGACACTGCAGGATCTTTATGATGAGCGCGCTCCTCTGTACGAAAAATATGCCCACATTACGGTGAATGTGAGCAATAAATCCGTGCAGCAGGCTGTCGCCGCCATTGAAGAGCTGTACTGCGCCGGACGCGGAAAACCGGATCACACCTGTTTTCGCTCCAGCTTCCGGTAGACGGTAAAATACATGGTAATAAAGCATGCAAGCCCTCCGATTACATTTGAGATCGGTTCCGCGAGAAAGACGCCTGCCACTCCGTCCTCCATCAGGCGCGGCAGCAGCAGTGTCAGAGGCAGGACAATGACCACCTTGCGAAACAGGGAGAAAAAAACTGCCTGCCTGGATTTACCCAGCGCGACAAACACCGACTGCCCGGAAAACTGAAACAGCATAAACACAAAACCTGCAAAGTAGAGATGCACAGATCGAACACCGAGACTGAGCATCTCTTTGTTTGTGGTAAAAAGCGCCAGAAACGGCTCCGGAAACAGGACAAGCACCACCCATGCAGCTGCAGTGTATATTCCTCCTGCCAATGCCATAAACCGGATTCCGCTGCGGATTCTTTCGTACTTTTTGGCACCATAATTAAAACCGAGCACCGGCTGTGAGCCCTGGGTAATTCCCGATACCGGCATACTCAGTATCTCGCGGATTGAATTGAGGATCGTCATGATTCCGATATACAGATCGCCCCCGTAAATACTCAGCATCGCATTGCATGCAATCTGTGCCACACAGTTCGTGGCCTGCATGATGAAACCGGAGGTGCCAAGTGCACAGATATCCTTTACAATCCGTGATTCCAGCCTGAGACGGTTCTTTCTGAGGCGCAGAATTGCTTTCGTCCCCGTCAGAAACCGGAGCACCCATACTGCCGATACGGTCTGGGCAATCACAGTTGCAATCGCCGCTCCCTCAATTCCCATTCCGAATCCGAAAATCAGAATCGGGTCGAGAATCAGATTGCTCACTGCCCCGAGAAGCGTGGTCCCCATGGCTATCTTCGGGAATCCCTGTGACGTAATAAACTGGTTCATGCCGTTTCCCATCATAAAGCAGACAGTCCCCAGCAGATAAATGGTCAGATACGTATCCGCATAGGGGTACGTTGCATCGCTGGCTCCCAGCATATACAGCACCGGTTTCCGAACGATATAGCAGAGCACCATCAACAGAAAAGAGGAAAAAAACAGCAGGACGGCCGAGTTTCCCATGATTTTCTCCGCCTCCTCATTCTTTCCTGCACCTCTTGCGATGGAGCACAGAGGTGCACCGCCCATGCCAAACAGATTTGTAAAAGCGGCGATCAGAGACACGATCGGAAACACGAGACCGATACCTGTCAGAGCCATTCCATCCTCCCCCGGAAGATGTCCGATATAGATACGGTCCACCACATTGTACAGCAGCTGCAGAATCTGAGCCACCATCAGCGGAACTGCCTGCGCCATAATGTGACGGCTGACACTTCCCCGTGAAAAATCATGCTGTAAATCTTCCTGTTTTATCTTCTGCATCAGAACACGCTACCTTCTTCCACCGAAATTTTGTCAGACTGACTTTTTCATACGTAACTTCCACGCCCTCTGCCGCCAGAAGCAGAAGAATGAATTCTGTCTGTAATCATACCTCTTTTTTCCGCACTGCGCAAGTATCCCTGAAGCCACAATTTTGCCCGCGGAAATCCTGAGGGTATCACGTGCGAAACTGCATGAAATGCAGTTTCTGTGCATCGCGAAGCGTGTTGTTGTGAACGAATGGAACAGTAACGGCAACGTGTATTCGAAAATCCGTGACAGGAAGCCGAAAAGCTGTTACACTTGGAAAGAAATCATTACCGGAAAGGAGGACGCCATGAACCTGATCTTTCATATAGATGTAAATTCTGCGTATCTGAGCTGGAGCGCCATAGAACGACTGAAACTGGATCCGTCTCTTGATCTGCGCACAATTCCCGCAATTATCGGCGGAGATGAAAAAAGCCGTCACGGCGTCGTGCTGGCCAAGTCCATACCTGCCAAAAAGTACGGAGTGCGCACGGGGGAACCGGTGGCTTCGGCTCTGCGGAAATGTCCGTTTCTGCACATCGAGCCTCCGTCCCACACACTGTACAGTCAGCGAAGCCGTGAGCTGATGGAGCTTCTGCACACATACACCTCCGACATTGAGCAGGTTTCCATCGATGAGTGTTACATGGATTATACGCCGATCAGCCACCGTTTCGCTTCTGCACAGCTCGCCGCACGCAGCATTGCCGACCGTGTACGCAATGAACTGGGCTTTACGGTCAATATCGGAATTGCTCCAAATAAGCTTCTGGCAAAAATGGCCAGCGATTTCGAAAAACCCGACCGAGTCCATACACTGTTTCCCGATGAAATCCCGCAGAAAATGTGGCCGCTTCCCGTCAGTGAGCTTTTTATGGTAGGACACAGCAGCGCCGAACGGCTGGCACAGCTGGGAATCAGGACTATCGGGGAGCTTGCCGCCACCGACCCTGAATTTCTGCAGGTTCATTTCAAAAGTCATGGAAAAATGATGTGGGAATTTGCAAACGGTATTGATGAGTCCACTCTTGATCCGGACAGCCACGAGGCAAAGGGGATTGGCAACTCCACCACCCTCTCACAGGATATTTCATCTGCACAGGACGCAAAACGCATTCTTTTGTCCCTGTCTGAGCAGGTCGCAGTCCGGCTTCGGAAATCCCATCAGCTGGCACGTACTGTGACCGTTGAAATCAAGTACAGTGATTTTCACTCCTGCTCCCGGCAGACGCAGCTTTCCTCTCCTTCTTCTCTTTCATCAGTGCTGTATCCCTGTTCATGCAGGCTGTTTGAAGAGCTCTGGAACGGAAGCCCCATCCGCCTTCTGGGCGTACGCACCTCAAAACTGGTGTCGGAGGACACACCGATCCAGCTTTCTCTGTTCGACGACGGGTTTCTGACAGAGGATGAGCATAAGCATAAGCAGAATCAGCACCACAGCGGCAGAGACTTTGCACCTTCCTGTTCCAGGACTGACCCTGAAAAACAGAAACGGCTGGAGGAGGCCATGGATCAGATCCGGAAGCGTTACGGCAGAGACGCTGTGGTCCGCGGTTCCCTGCTTAAGAAGTCTCGTTGAAATAAAGCTTGACGCAAAAAAAAAGCAGGTGTAAACTACAAATAATGTAATTTTTTATTTTACATAAGGAAGGAATGTGAATTATGGAAAAGAAAAATATCGACTGGGCCAATCTTGGATTCGGCTATATGCAGACTGACAAACGTTTTGTTTCCAATTATAAAAACGGCGCGTGGGATGAGGGCGCTCTGATCTCTGATCCAACCGTTACAATCACAGAGTGTGCCGGTGTGCTTCAGTATGCACAGACATGCTTTGAGGGTATGAAAGCATACACCACGGAAGACGGACATATTGTTACGTTCCGCCCGGACCTGAACGCTGCACGTATGGAAGCTTCCTGCAAGAGACTGGAAATGCCGGTATTCCCGCAGGATCGTTTTGTTGATGCGGTGGTACAGACAGTTGCAGCAAATGAAGCTTACGTTCCGCCCTACGGTTCCGGCGCTACTTTGTATATTCGTCCGTACATGTTCGGAAGTGACGCTGTCATCGGTGTAAAGCCGGCCAATGAATACCAGTTCCGTATCTTCACGACTCCGGTAGGTCCGTACTTTAAAGGCGGTGTAAGACCTCTGACAATCCGTGTCTGCGATTTTGACCGTGCAGCACCTCACGGAACAGGCCATATCAAGGCAGGACTGAACTACGCCATGAGCCTGTATGCAATCATGGATGCTCACCGTCAGGGTTATGATGAGAATATGTATCTCGATGCAGCCACAAGAACGAAGGTTGAGGAGACAGGCGGAGCCAATTTCCTCTTCGTCACAAAAGACAATAAGGTCGTTACTCCGAAGTCCCCGAGTATTCTGCCGTCCATCACACGCCGCTCACTGCTAGTTGTGGCAAAGGATTACCTGGGACTCGAGGTCGAGGAGCGTGAGGTTTACTTCGACGAGGTGAAGGATTTCGCAGAGTGTGGTCTGTGCGGTACTGCCGCTGTGATCTCACCGGTAGGCAAGATCGTTGATCACGGCAATGAAATCTGCTTCCCGAGCGGTATGAGTGAAATGGGACCTGTCACAAAGAAGCTGTATGATACGCTGACCGGAATTCAGATGGGACGCATCGAAGCTCCGGAAGGATGGATCAAGGTTATCAGATAATTACAAAATGCCTGTATCACCACTGTGTGACACAGGCATTTTTCTTTTATTTTCCCAGCGCCTTCAGACGCGCCTCAATGGTTCTGCTTCCCTCCTCAAACAGGAGCTGCCGATTATAACGATAATACCGTTTGCATTCATACTGCTGAAGGAATTTAATACTGTAATAATCGCTGTTCAGCTCCGTCACAAAGATTACCATCTCCTGTCCCCCGCCGAAAGCTGCTTCCATAAAGTCAAATGCATGCTCCAGCATACGTCCGGAATCTTCAAGTTCTCTGTCATACGCATCCTGTGCTTCGTCGAACCACTGCCTGATTTCTGCAAAAGCAGTATCGCCGTCCTGTACTTCTCTCTTTTGCAGCTCAATCTGATATCGTTCCAGAATCTCTGACACCTGGCGGCAGTCATGCTCTTCCTGTCTCGTCAGAAGCTCCGCCTGCTTTTTCCGGGTCGTCTCTTTCTCCCATTCATCCAGAATTTCTCTGAAATATACGATCGGCTGTCCACTGTGCACACCCAGCAGTCCCTCTCTGAGGATTTTCAGATTTTCATAGAGGAGCTCAAGGACATGCTCCCGCCGCATCAGCTTTGCGAACCGGCTTCTGCATCTCGACAGAAGCAGACTGACCACACTGAGCCGCTCATCAAAGGGGGCATGAGAAGCTTTCTTCAGCAAAATCTCATCAATGCTTCCCTCCAGCACTACATCCAGCTGGTAATCCATCTGGTATTTGCGGTACAGCTCCAGATAATTTGCAAAATCTTTGGCAATGCGCTCATGCTGAATATACTGCACAACGACCTCCCTGTCCATCTCCTTTCCCAGACTGTCATAGACATTCAGGATTGTGGACAGGTCCTCCCATCCTCTGGGCGTCGCGAATTTTCTTCCGTCCACCGTCGTCTCCATCTTGTAGAAGTTTCCGGTCCTTGTATTCAGATAGGAAATCACGGCAGGGTGGAGCTGCTGCTTCACCGCATATTCTTTCCAGACCGCAAAATCAGGCTCCACCTCGATTTTTTTAACGCGGTCCAGTGTGACCACATCGAACTCACGCACGGATTTATTGTATTCCGGAGGATTTCCGGCCGCCACAATGATCCATCCCTGAGGGATTTCATGACTTCCGAAGGTTTTGCACTGCAGAAACTGAAGCATGGCCGGAGCAAGCGTCTCAGAGACACAGTTGATCTCGTCAATGAACAGAATTCCCTCCGAAAGTCCCGTCTTCTCCATTTTTTCGTAGACAGATGCCACGATTTCACTCATGGTATACTCTGTCACCGTATATTCACGTCCACCGTAGGACTGTTTTGAGACAAATGGAAGTCCGATGGCACTCTGACGTGTGTGGTGGGTGATCGTGTAGGCCACCAGCCCGATTCCACACTCCTTAGCAATCTGCTCCATAATCTGCGTCTTTCCGATACCCGGTGCGCCCAGAAGCAGTACTGGCCTCTGGCGGATCGGCGGAATCACATATTCTCCGTATTCATTCTTCAGAAGATACGCTTCTATCGTATCCTTTATTTCCTCTTTTGCTCTTCTGATATTCATACGCTATCTCCCCTCATCAGCTCTTCACGGTCCACAATTAGCTTGATCGCCCACGGCGGCACATCCACATCCCGGTAGTCCTCCCTCAGAAATACAAATGCCGTCTCATATGGCGGCTTCCGGACCGGAAACGTCCCGTACCCGTCGGTAAAATAAATCAGTCCTCTCAGCTTCGTAAAGCATTTCCGACACAAAAGCTCCTGCACTCTTGCAAAGGCCGGACGAAAATCTGTTCCGCCGAAGCCCCGGACCGTAAAATGCTCCATATACTGCTTCATCTCCTCCTGGTTTGTTATCAGCACATCCTCCTGCACTCTGTCATCACACTGCAGGATGTGAATATGAATTTTCCTGAAAAAGCTCTCCGATTCACTGAGAATGCTGTACGTCTCCTCCAGAAAGTGCTTCAGCAGATCGCCCTTGCACGACATGGAGGTATCCAGGACGATCACAAAATCCTCCACCTTCTGAACCTCCTTCGTCTCCAGAGGCTCTATCAGCGGCATATTGCCGTACAGGTCCATCCCGTAATGGTAAAAAATATAGTCAAAGGAGTCCGGATCCACCTGCATCTCCTCTTTCAGGACAGAAAATTTCCGGAGAAACTCACGATAATCGTACCGTTTGCGGTTCTGTGCACAAATCTGTTCCTCAAGGCTTCTCATATCATCGGAAGCTTCTTTGGAAAAAGTTTCCATCTCTGTCTGCATCCTGTCACGGATGTCATCCCACTTCTGCTGCTGAGGACTCTTCTGCTTCTGGTCCTGATCCTGATCCCAGCGGCTGTGGTCATCCACAAGGAACTCCCGTTTCCACACATCAAGCTGTGCCTGCATCATGTGGCGGCCGCATAAAAAACGGTATACACGCTCCGCTGTCACCGTGACATTTTCTGTCTCCTGCTCACCGGAAGGACCCGACTGTACCCACCGGTACACTTCACGGCGCAGGGATGATTTCGGCCGGTGCAGCGCTTTCAGATACAGCCCGTCTATCACGTACTCCGCCGCAATATCACACGCCAGATTCCAATATTCCGGATCCCGCTCCCTGCGTGTCCACAGATGCGAGAACAGACAATGCATAATGCTGTGCAGATACCGGCGGTTCACCTCTGTGCGTCCTTTTCGAAATACCTCCACCAGCGCATCCGGCTGAAAAAACAGCGCGCTGCCATCGGTGCCTGTGATGCGTATCTGCTGATCCGGTACGAAGACAAGGCTTGAAAGAGAGACATCGAGAAATCTCATATTCAGATACAGCTCATTGCGGGCACTGCGCAGAATATCCGCCGCTACTTCGATAAAATCCAGCATTTCCTTTCGTTCTTCGTAAACGGGATTCATACCGCACCTCCTTTTCCCGGATGTATCTTTGCTCCGGTACTATTTTACCGCAGCTTCTGTTATTTTGCAGCTTTTTTATTTCGATCAGGCCTGAACTCTACAGCTCCATGCGCCTTCTTGTTTTCTTCGGTCGCCCGGCCCTCTGAAATTCCATCAACATCCCAAGAGCCTCCGCAAACTGGAGCTTTGAAGCTCTCTCCACCATAAAATCAGTCAGTTCCGTGCTCTTCCCCACATTTTCCAGAAACCACTGAAGCTTTTCTATATCACGATTGTCAAGAATAAACGCAGCTATCTGTTCTGCATGGGTGCGCATGTAAGTAAGATACTGTTCCTTAGCGCTCTCCGACAGCCTGAAGGAATCCTGCAGCCTGTCCAGGACAAGCTCTGAGACTGATTCCTGAGATTCCTGGGCAACGGCATGTGGAAACAGTGTATCATACTGGCGAAAATCAAATATTCTGCCCTGAAAGCAGTTCCTGTACATCATACCTGACCCGTGCACATGGGTCTCCAGAATCCTGGCCGGTGTATTTTCGATTCCTTCCTCATAGAATTCCGGAAAAAGAAGATGGGCCAGGACCATTTGCCCTTCATCCTGTCCCTCAAAACAGTACGTGACTCGCAACTCCTCATGGACTTCATCCAGCACCTGCTTCAGTGAAGAGCTCCCATCCTGTTTTGTGTGGACACGAATCTCCCTGATCCTGTGACACCCGGTAAACACACCGGTTCCCCAGTCAGCCAGTGCTCCCCAGAATTCCAGGCTGTGAAGCGCATCACAGTTGTAAAAACAGTACCGTCCCACTCTGAGCAGCTCCTGTGGAAATGAGATGCCTTCCAGTCTGTTTCCACACAGAGCAGGCGGAAGTTCTCTCCCATCCGGATCACTTTCATACAGAAACTCCGGAACACAGATGCGAAGTTTGCCGCTTTGTATCCCCTGCTCCAGAGTCCGTTCCTCCATATGTGCGGAGAATGCGTAGGGTGCAATCTCTTTTACCGGCAGGCCGTCAATCTCCGCCGGAATGTATGCCCTCGTATCATGCGAAAAACAGCGCCAGATGACTGCGCTGTTTCCCTTTCTCTCATATGCGAAGGACTGTGCCGTCTCCGGCACCGTATAATGATTCTGCATATCTATCCCTCGTATTTCGTCTATACTGTCAGTACAAAAATATCGTAAATAGCCTTCACCGCACGCTCAAAATCCTCATTTTTCACACCGATGATGATATTCAGTTCACTGGAACCCTGATCAATCATCTTTACGTTGACATTGGCGTGAGCCAGTGCGGAAAAAATCCGTCCCGAAGTGCCGCGCTTTGCCCGCATGCCGCGTCCCACCACTGCAATCAGTGCAAGATCCGATTCCAGATCAAGAGTGTCCGGATGCACAGCTCTGTGAATACCGGAGATTACGCTCTGCTCCTTCTCCATGAACTCGGACTGATGAACGAGAACTGTGAAAGTATCAATGCCGGACGGAACATGCTCAAAGGAAATTCCGTTTTCCTCAAATACCTGGAGCACCTTGCGCCCGAATCCGATCTCGGAGTTCATCATATCCTTTTCAATATTGACTGCACAGAATCCCTTCTTGCCGGCAATACCGGTAATCGTAAACTTCGGCTGGCGGCAGGTGCTCTCCACAATCAGTGTACCCGGATCCTGTGGACGATTCGTATTTTTAATATTGATCGGTATACCCTCCTGGCGCAGCGGGAAGATGGAATCAGCGTGCAGCACCGTCGCTCCCATATAGGAGAGCTCACGCAGCTCGCGGTATGTGATTGTCTCAATGGTCTCCGGATTTTCCACAATACGCGGATCTGTCACGAGGAAGCCAGACACATCTGTCCAGTTCTCGTACAGGTCTGCATGGACGGCTCTGGCCACAATGGAGCCGGTGATATCAGAACCACCCCTTGAAAAGGTCTTGATGCTTCCATCTTCCAGAGCCCCGTAGAACCCCGGAATGACAGCACATTCCACAGTCCGCAGCCTTTCCTGCAGAATCCGGTTGGTCGTCTCACTGTCAAAGACACCGTCTTCATCAAAACGGATCACCTCGGCCGCATCAATAAACTCATATCCCAGATACGCAGCCATGACAATACCGTTCAGATACTCACCGCGGGAAGCAGCGTAATCGCTTCCTGCCTGTGCTTCAAACTGTTCTCTGATCTTCGCAAACTCAGCATCCAGTGACAGATCAAGTCCGAGCCCGTCGATGATTTCCTGGTACCGCTCCTGAATCGCTGCGAGTTTTCTCGCGATATCTATATGATCTGCCGCCGTATTGTAACAGTCATAGAGCATATCCGTCACCTTTGTATCCGATGAATACCGTTTTCCCGGTGCGGACGGTACCACATATTTCCTGTCTCTGTCTGAATGAATAATCTCTCCCACTTTACGGAACTGCTCCGCGCTCGCAAGAGAGCTTCCGCCAAACTTCACTACCTTTTTCATCTTCGGGTTCCTCCAAAATAATTTATAACACTGGTGTTATGGTAAATTCTTTTCTTTTACTGCTCTTCATCACGACTGGCAATCACATCACTCATATCGTAAAAGCCGGCCGTTTTTCCTGCCATAAACTTTGCGGCCTGCACAGCGCCTTTGGCAAAAACACTCTTTGAATACGCCGTATGCTTGAATTCGATCACCTCATCAAGTCCGGCAAAAATCACTTCATGCTCTCCGACAATGCTGCCTCCCCGCACTGCGCTGATACCGATCTCATACTTGTCTCTGCGTCTGCGCTCCTGGCTTCTGTCATATTTATATTCATATTTCTGATCGAGAGCCTCATTCAGGCTGTCAGCCAGTGCCAGCGCCGTACCGCTGGGCGCGTCCACCTTCAGATTGTGATGTTTTTCCACAATCTCCATGTCAAAGCCGGCCGGAGCCAGAAGCTTCGCTGCATCCTGAATCAGCTTCAGCAGCATGTTGATGCCGAGCGACATGTTCGCAGACTTCATCACAGCCACTTTCTGTGACGCTTCTCTGATCTGTGCAATCTGCTTCTCAGAATATCCTGTCGTACAGAAAATAGCCGGAACCTGCTTTTCCACACAGTAAGTAAGAAGCCCGTCCAGTGCCTTCGGTGAAGAAAAATCAATCACCGCATCCGCTTCCACGGTACACTGGGAAATATCCGTAAAGACAGGATACGTCTTGTCTCCCTTATCCTGAAGATCAATGCCTGCCACAATCTCTGCCTCTTCATCTGCTGCGATAATCTCTGTCACTACACGTCCCATATAGCCGTTGCAGCCGCTCATAATTACTCTAACCATTTTTATCCTCGCTTTCACAGAACTCCGTATGCTTTCATGGCCTTCTCCAGACGCTGTGCATTTTTCTCCTCCATCTCAAACAGCGGAGCGCGGAGCGGTCCGACTTCCTTGCCCTGAAGATTCAGCGCTTTCTTTACCGGAATCGGATTCACTTCACAGAACAGAGCTTCAATAAGCTCGATGGCCTCAAGCTGAAGACGGCAGCTCTTCTGTACATCACCCTCCAGCCAGGATGCAACGATATTGTGCGTCTGCTCCGGAGCAATATTGGAAAGCACGGAGATCACTCCGATACCTCCAAGAGCCAGAATCGGTACCACCTGATCATCATTGCCGGAGTACAGGTCAATCTCCCCGTCCACCAGGCTCATCAGCTTTGCAACGTTGGAAATATTGCCTGACGCTTCTTTTACTCCCACGATGTTCTTCACATTCTTTACGAGATGCGCAATGGTCTCCGGCGCAAGGGCACAGCCTGTTCTGCTGGGGACGTTATAAAGAATGATCGGAAGTGTCACTGAGTCCGCAATCATTGTATAATGACGGATCAGACCGTTCTGCGTGGCCTTGTTGTAGTACGGAGTAACGAGCAGAAGCCCGTCAGCACCGGCCTTCTCTGCCTCCTGTGACAGATAAATCGCCGTATCTGTGCAGTTGGAACCTGTTCCTGCAATGACAGGAATCCTCTTTGCCACCTTCTCAACTGCATACCTGATTACATCCACATGCTCCTCATGGGTCAGTGTGGAAGACTCACCTGTCGTCCCACAGATAATAATTGCATCTGTTTTTCCCGCAATCTGCTCCTCCAGGAGCTCACCGAGTTTATCGTAATTTACCGTTCCATCCTCATACATGGGTGTTACAATTGCAACGCCTGCGCCTTTAAAAATAGCCATACTGTTCCTCCTTACTGATATGTAATATTCCCTGACCGGAAGGCTAAACGGTACACCTCTGCGATATAAAAGGGACTGTCAAAAGGCAGTCCCCAAAGAAATACAACGTAATGTTTCCCCCAGATAGCCCTCCATCGCAATACGATGACAGTCATATGATTCTTCACCATATGCCCAGGAAAACAACTGTCAGGAGCTGTCTCCTTCGGCGCTTTCCCCTTTCCCCTGCGATCCCCTGTGCCTGAACACATCCTGCAGAATACTCATGAATTGCGCAACCTCTATCATTATTATAAATCAGTCAGAAACCACAAACTGCAATACACTGCTGCATACTGCCTTCCGCGCTCTCTAACTTTCCCTACTATATCATCATGATTTATGCTTGTCAACGTTTTTTTACGAAAACTGTACCACCGAAAAATTCATCATCAGCCCTGAAAAACAGAACAGACAATACGGTAACCGAAGCAGGAATCAGACATTCTGCGTAATCAGCTCCGTTACCTCGTCCACGTACGGCCACAGCTCCTCGCATCTGCAGGTACCGGTCAGATACAGTTCGGTCTCGTCTCCCACAGCGTCAATAAGGCTGCGGATTTCGTCAATAGATACAATCCCCTTCTCCGTCAGACCAAGTATTTCATCGAGAATCAGGACATCGCACTCCTCTGTCACAAGTACTTTTTTTGCAAAATTCAGCCCGTTCTTGATATTCTGAATCTCATCTTCCTGCTCGCGCTCTGTCAGGCTCTCATAATTCTCAGGGAACTTTTCAAACCGAAACAGCCTCACCTCCGGCTCCAGACGCTTGAAAAAATCCATACTGCCATGTGCCTGTTTTTCCTTCAGGAACTGAATCAGAATGACATTTTTGCCGACACTTGCCTCACGGATTCCCTTGCCGAGAGCTGCAGATGTTTTGCCCGTACCCGTACCACAGAATATGTGTATTGATCGTCCGCTCATCTTTCACCTCATCCATTCCGCAGCAAAATGTACGCTCCCGCGTGATATGTTCTGCTGCCCATGTAATCTTTCTCAATCTTTTACATTTTACTACATCTTCCCCCAGAATGCAATCTTATTCGTATCTGTTCCGTACTACTCCTATTCAAGATATTCCAGCTTGCTGACAGAAACTTCATATGCCACCCGCTTCTCGGTGGTCTCATCCTCCAGCTTTTTCACATATTCGCGGCTCTGGATCCTTCCCCATACCTGTACGTGGCCGCCCACCTCGAATCCGGAGGTAAACCTTGCATTTCTTCCCCAGCAGATACAGGGAATGTAATCTGATTTGCCGTAGGGCCGGTTTACAGCCAGCAGCATATCAGCAATCTCACGGCCAAGCGGAGTCCTGCGGTAGACGGGTGTCTTGCAGATATAGCCGTCCAGAAAGATCTGATTACTCTTCACCTTGTCACACTCCTCCTCCACAAAGCTGACTTCTCTTGCGAACACAGAGAGGACGAGACGGTTCTTCTTTTCTTCATGTCTGTTATAGGAACGGAATTGTCCGAAAATCTGTATGTACTCTCCCACATAATCCTGTGTAACATCGACCAGCCTCTCGGAGATCATCACCGGAATAATATCCGAGGAATCGCTGAGTCTCTGCACGGAAATATCCACCATGTAGAAGCCCTCTCCGAACACCTCATGACTGAATGAAAATCCGGATACAATTTTCCCCATGATGGATACCTGATTGTTTTCAATTATCTTGTCTGTCATAAATCTTTGTTCTCCCTTCCTTCAAACGAAGTATCTCTTCTTGTATTGATATATTCATTTTTATTCGGCCACTCCTGTGTTTAGAACTGTTTTTTGAAATTTTTTATTTTTTTTATATCATCCGCTTGTAATCTGCAGAAATTGTGATAAACTGTACGATGTTAAAAAAGGGCTATTAATATAAGAAGAGAGAGAATTTGTATGATCAGAGAAGATGTAAGAAATATCGCTATCATTGCACACGTAGACCACGGCAAGACCACTCTCGTGGATGAGCTGCTCAAGCAGAGCGGTGTTTTCCGTGAAAATCAGGAGGTTGCGGAGCGCGTCATGGACTCCAACGATCTGGAGCGGGAGCGCGGTATCACAATCCTTTCAAAAAATACTGCTGTTGTTTATAAGAATACGAAAATCAATATCATCGACACTCCCGGACACGCAGATTTCGGCGGTGAAGTGGAGCGCGTACTGAAAATGGTGAACGGTGTCATCCTTGTGGTCGACGCTTTCGAGGGTGCCATGCCCCAGACAAAATTTGTTCTGCGCAAGGCTCTGGAGCTGGATCTCCCTGTCATAGTATGTATCAACAAAATTGACAGACCTGAGGCACGGCCCAGTGAGGTGATCGACGAGGTGCTTGAGCTCTTTATCGAACTTGATGCCTCCGATGAGCAGCTGGACTGTCCTTTCGTCTACGCATCGGCAAAGGCCGGCTACGCAGTCCTTGATCCAAATGACAAACCGGTCAATATGGAGCCGCTCTTTGAGACGATCCTGAACTACATCCCGGCTCCCCAGGGGGACGAAAATGGTCCTACCCAGGTGCTGATCAGTACCATTGACTACAATGAGTACGTGGGCAGAATCGGTGTGGGCAAGGTAGACCGTGGCTCCATCTCCGTAAACCAGGAGGTACTTCTCGTGAACCATCACGAGCCTGACAAGAAAAAGAAAGTAAAGATCAGCAAGCTCTACGAGTTTGACGGTCTGAATAAGGTGGATGTGACTTCCGCCACCATCGGTTCCATCGTCGCAATCTCAGGTATCGGGGACCTCCATATCGGAGATACACTGTGCGCACTGGAAGCTCCGGATGCCATCCCGTTCCAGAAAATTTCCGACCCGACAATTTCCATGAATTTTATCGTCAATGACAGTCCTCTGGCAGGAAAAGAAGGTAAATTCGTCACTTCCCGCCATCTGCGCGACAGACTCTTCCGTGAGCTGAACACAGATGTCAGCCTGCGCGTCGAGGAGACGGAGGATGCCGATACATTCAAGGTTTCGGGACGTGGTGAGCTGCATCTCTCCATTCTGATCGAGACCATGCGCCGTGAGGGCTACGAGTTCGCAGTCAGCAAAGCCGAGGTTATTTACAAGACGGACGAGCGCGGGAAACGACTTGAGCCCATGGAGCTGGCATACATTGATGTACCGGAGGAGTTTTCCGGCACGGTCATCCAGAAGCTCAGCCTGCGTAAGGGCGAGCTGCAGGGCATGAGCCTGGGACAGGGCGGATATACCCGTCTGGAGTTCAGCATTCCTTCCCGCGGCCTGATCGGCTACCGCGGAGAATTTCTGACCGACACAAAAGGAAACGGTGTCATGAATACAATTTTTGACGGTTACGGTCCTTACAAGGGAGACCTGCAGTACCGCAGCCAGGGTTCCCTGATCGCCTTTGAATCCGGTGAATCCGTCGCGTACGGTCTTTTCAACGCCCAGGACCGCGGTACCCTGTTCATCGGACCTGGTGAAAAGGTCTATTCCGGTATGGTCATCGGACAGAGTGCAAAGCCGGAGGATATCGAGCTGAACGTCTGCAAGACGAAGCATCTGACGAACACTCGTGCGTCAGGCTCCGATGAGGCGCTGAAGCTGACACCGCCCAAAATCCTCAGTCTGGAGCAGGCGCTGGAATTTATTGACACGGACGAGCTGCTGGAGGTTACGCCGAAGAGCCTGCGCATCCGCAAAAAGATTCTGGATCCGACGCTCAGAAAGCGCGCCAGTTTTAAAAATAAAAACTGAGAATGTGAAATGTCGGATGATAACCGGTACGGTTCTGTAAAGGAAGGCGATTACAATAAAGAAAGGAGATTACTATGATCGAGAACATTCTTGAGTACAACAGAAAATTTGTGGAAGAAAAAAAATATGAGCAGTATACGACCAGCAAATATCCGGACAAAAAGCTGGCGATTCTTGCCTGTATGGACACACGCCTTGTGGAACTGCTTCCTGCCGCACTTGGCATCAAAAACGGCGATGCAAAAATCATCAAAAATGCGGGTGGTGTCATCACTCATCCTTACGGCAGCGTGGTGCGCAGCCTCCTTGTTGCAATTCTTGAGCTGGGCGTGACTGAGGTTATGGTCATAGGACATACCGACTGCGGCTGCCAGGGCATGGATGGCGATGAGATGGTTCATCTGATGCTAGAGCGTGGAATCCAGCAGCGGGACATCAACATGCTCAAATACAGCGGTATAGATTTCCGCAAGTGGCTGGGCGGCTTTGACAGTCCTGAGGAGTCGGTTGCCTCCACAGTGGAAGAGCTCCGGGAGCACCCGCTCATCCCGAAGGATGTCTGTATCCGTGGATACGTCATGGATTCTGTGACAGGTGCTCTGACGCCGGTTGATCCGGAACCATCGCTGTAATATGTCCTTTAATATTTAGTTTAGCGTATTTGAAGTGGGGGACTTACTTGATTCGGTTACATCAGAACCACCGGAATGATATCTTCCACCGGTCTGGATGGCGCAGCAGACTCTCATATTCTTCTGCTGTCAGAAGCTCCTGCAGTTCTTTCTGCTGCTCTTCCCCCACAACTGCGTGAAGACAGTCCGCAAAGCACAGCTTAGGAAACAGAACACACCACCAGTTCTGCCCGGAAGCATTTCCGAGACAGATCCGCAGGGATTCATACCAGCCCGCAGGGAATGTACAGGAGCCGTACGTCCGTTCCGGAAAATAACACTTTTCCATTCTGACTGATGAGCGATACGGCACACCCTGCGATACAAGCACACGGTCAGAGACGGCTGTAATCTCCTGCAGATGCGAAGCCAGAAACTGCACCATGTCTTCTCTCGTCTGTTCCTGTGATGTCTCCTGCTCCAGCCAGGAGAGGATTTCGTCTCTTACGAGATATTTGATATCCTGATCTGTTTTGGAATCACTGTTGGCAAGCACATGGAACCGCAGCACCTCCTCCGCAATTCCCTGCTGAAGGAGCTGACGGTGTGCGGCAGCAGCGGCCATATGGAGAAGCAGTGAGAATACAAGGCAGAAAAACACGGTGCATACAGTCTGTTTTTTCAATGACAGACCGGCAGACAGACTTCTGTTTTTGTGAAATATACTTTTGTGAAGCTTATGTTTGACATGCATAAAGGCAACCCTCCTGTTATCCTGGAGTGTTGCCTTTTCTTTTCTGGTTAATCAGCAGATTTTCTTTTATTACGTTATCTATTCCGCGTTTTCTTTCTCCTTAAGCCTGAGAAGCATCAGCGTCTCATACGCCACCTGGAGATATGGGTTCTCAGCCTTTGCGAACTCTCCTGCGTCGGACAGTTCCACCAGCTTCGGATCGATCGGCATCTTTCCTCCCACCAGCACGTTCATCTCATCAGAAACCTCGTCAATTTTGCTTTCTCCGAACACCGGAATCTCTTTTCCGCAGTCCGGACATACCACGTAGCTGAAATTCTCAATCAGAGACAGCACCGGAACATGCATGGTCTGGGCCATATTGTAGGCCTTTTTCACGATCATCTTAACGAGATCCTGCGGAGTCGTCACAACCATAATTCCGTCCACCGGAAGAGACTGGAACACGGTAAGAGGAACATCGCCTGTTCCAGGAGGCATATCCACAAGAAGGTAATCCAGCTCTCCCCAGATCACGTCCTTCCAGAACTGCTTGATCATATTTGCAATCACAGGTCCTCTCCAGATAATCGGAGTCTCAGGATCCGGCATCAGAAGATTGATCGACATCACTTTAATTCCATTTTCTGTCAGCACCGGATAAATCCCTTCATCGTCCGCCTCTGCCGGACCGGTCAGCCCGTACATTCTCGGAATAGACGGACCTGTGATGTCTGCATCCAGAATACCGACACGGTATCCTTTGGAAGCCAGAAGATTGGCAAGGGACGCTGTCACCATGGATTTGCCGACACCACCTTTTCCGCTGACGATACCTACCACGTGTTTTATTTCAGAGTAAATATTCATTTCTTCAAGAAAGCTCTGTGGCTGATTTGCACTGGGGCAGCCCTCACAGCTCTCTTTGCTGCAGCCGGAATTGCTGCATGATTTGTCTGCCATGTTTTTTCCTCCTTTTTCTGCTTTCTGTGCACACATTTCTTATATTGTAATCTAACTGCATACTTTTCGCAAGACCTTTTCCGACAACAGTCATACCGTGTCAGAAATTGGCCGAATCCTCCTCCAGCAGCTTTCGCAGATAGCGCCCGACCACTTTTGAGAAATCCTCAATATTGCGGATATACGCGAAATCCCTGCCGAATATTTTCTTCTCCGCCATCAGCTCTTTCTCTCTTCCGGTAAATACCCCCAGCACACAGACACCGCTGCTGCGCAGCTTCCGGATTTCGAATGCCGTATCTTTCACTGCATATTCCCCGCAGTACGGCTTCGGGTTCCTGCAGTTGGGACGGTTGACGATGATATCATTTGGTTTCCCGTCGCTTAGCACGATCAGGATTTTCCCCTCCTCCTGGCGCTGCAGAAGTGAATCTCCCACTGCCCGGATGGCAAGACCGTCCCTGTTGTTTGAGGAAGTCACAAAATCAAGAATCCTGAGATTTTCTTCCCGCGGCGCATCGTACTCCCGGAATCGCTGCAGAATCGTATAATCCCAGAAACTGCAGAAGCCGGTAATCCGGTGAGGAACTCCATTGTTGCTCAGCGCTTCACTGATCATATATGCCTGCAGAGCCACCTGACTCTGCCGCCTGCGCTGTGATCCGCTGGCATCCATCAGAATATCCACAACAAACTGCGAAGTATTTCTTTTTTCTGTCTTCTGAAACAGCTTTCCGGGATTTTCCGTTCTGCCCACCTTCCATAGCAGACGCGGAACTATGTCTCCTGACCAGGATGCGTTCTGCTCCGGCTCACTTCTGCGATTCAGGGAACGCTTCAGCTCATCTGTCAGCTGCTCAATGTTACGCGCCATCATATTGCGGCTGTTGCGGAATAATGTCCTGTTTTTCTCCGCATGGCGCTTCGCATTGACGTACTGCGCATTGGAAAGAACGGGATTTCGCAGAATACCGTCTGTCAGGTACAGGCTGCAGTCCGCGTGTGCACCGCGGCAGAGGCGTTGGTTCAGCCGCTCCTGCTCCCGCTTCGGAAGATAGGATTTCCCGTAGTTCAGCTCCATATACGAATACATTTTGGCCGCCGCTGCCTCGTCGATCAGCACGACCCTGTGCTTTCCCGACCGTGGTCTGTCCTCCTGATCCTCCTCTTCCTGAAGACTCGTCACCTGACTGTTCATGCGATTCAGATACCGTTCCAGAAGATCCTCTGTCATCTCCTCCTCCAGAAAATCCTTCCAGTCAAATTCCTGAAGTTCTTCCATCGTGACAGCAAGTACATGTTCCAGATCACCGTGTTTTTTTTCGAAACTCTGGTCATTCAGCGTATTGTACAGCTCATCCGTCACACGCACCAGATCCATGACATTTTCGCTCGTCTCAAGGGAGGTAATCTTTGAAAGGGCTTCCATGATTTTCTTTTCACCGGTATACTCCCCGTCAAGAAAGCTTTTCAGCATGGCGATCTTGATTCTTCCCGGAAGCGATGAAGCCATCCTCCGGAAAGAAAGCTCAAGCAGGTCTGAGAATGCTTTTCTGCGCAATTCCGGCACGCCGGGGCGCTCTGCCGCAATTTTCCGGCAGACTGCCGCATCCACACAGAGCTGTGCAATCTCTGTCAGAGAACGTTCCTGGGCGCCATAGTAAATTTTCTTCACCAGGTACACAGCCAGAACATTCTGATCAAAAAACCTGGCGAAAGCTCCCTGCTTGACAGCATCATACATGGCGATATATTTTGACCGCGAGTAGGACGATACATCAAGTTTCGTATCAAGCCGGTAATCTCCGCTGACTGTCCACATCAGATTTTTGATTCTGTTCTCCGCCTCAACAGAAATATCATTTTCCGGATACTGTTCCTCCGGAAATCCCTTTTGATTTATTCCGTCCAAATAATCACCTCTTGCCTGTATCAGCCCTGAAAAATATCCGCCGGCGTCCACGCCTCCGGAATCCTTGTCATCACAATGTCCTCCACCAGCTCCCGCTCAAAGAGATCAAAACTCTTATTTACGATCCCCATTCGGATTGCAGGACGCGGAGCCAGTCCGGCACGCACCGTTTTCAGCGCTCCGATCAGGCCTCGCAGATCAAGCGGCTTCGTCGATATCTCATTGTTGTCCGCTTTCGTCTGAAGATCGAGAAACAGACCACAGATCTGCTTTAGCCCTTCCTCTTTAAAATCCGGGAAAAGATCGTTCAGGATATGACGCAGGGTGTCTTCTGTCACAGCCATCATCTCGATGACGAGAAAACGGGAGACAAGAGCCTCGTTCAGTTCCCTTGTCCCGGCGTAGCCGTAATTCATCGTGCCGATAAACCGCGCCGCATCGTGAAGTACAATCTTTTCATAGCCCGGCACATCAAGAATCCTTCTGTAATCCAGTGTTGCATGAAGTACGGAAACCGCATCATTTTTTGCCATATTAATCTCATCAAAAATGCCGAAGCCGCCTCCGACTGCACACTCATACACCGGCCCCGTGCGCAGCTGCACTTCATTGTTGCGGAACGTATCCGTCCCGATCAGTGCGCTGCTGTCCATATTTACATGGAACGATATATTGTATGACGGCCTTCCGAAAACATAAGCCAGATTCTCTGCGAGAATGTTTTTTCCAGTTGCCTTCGTACCGGTCAGCAGAATATTTTCTCCCTGGAGCAGCGCATACGCTGCCATCTCAAAAGTTTCCTTTCCGTAAAAGGGCAACATTGGCTTTACTATACGCCCTCTCAGTTTTTCCTCCACCGGATGGCTGTCACGAAATACAGCAATATCCCGCAGAAGCGCTCCGCTGATATTCTGAGCCTCAAGGGCCCGGATGATACTGTCCATGTCGTAATCCTTTCCTGATCCGTAGCGGATCATCTCTTCTTTATCTCTGCTGGGAAATCATTTCCATACAGTCTAAATCTCTGTAAATGAATAGCGCTCCCTGATCCCGGAAGCGATGATGTCATAAATGATTGTACCGTCCGGTTTTACCGTTTTCTCAAAGGAAACTTCCTTTCCTCTAAATTTTTCCTGCAGAAAAGCGTCAATGTCCTCAATCTCCAGCTCTTCAATAAACACGTCACGCATCTGGTTGTTTGCACACTTATTAAAAATTTCCCACACGGTCTCGTAACACTTCATATTATTCCGTCCTTTCTGACAACTGTTCAGTATCCTCACAGTCTGAACAGTTGCCCCTTCTGAATACCGTTCTGTCTTCTCACAATTTCCTTCTGCGAAGCTCCATCAGCTCATCCACCAGCGTATTGGCGACATCCTCCTTGCTCATGATTTCCAGCTCTCTCATATCCTGCTGTGTAATCAGCGTCACCACATTCGTGTCTGTGCCAAATCCCGCCCCTGCCACTTTTACATTATTCGCAGCAATCAGGTCAAGATTCTTTCTCTTAAGCTTTTCCTTCGCATGCTCCACCATCTGTTCCGTTTCCATTGCAAATCCGCAGAGCACCTGCTTGTCCTTCTTGTGTGCTCCGAGATACGCCAGAATATCCTGTGTACGCTCCAGAGCAATACTCATATCACCGTCTGTCTTTTTCAGTTTCTGATCAGCCGGGGCTGACGGGCGGTAATCTGCCACCGCTGCAGCCTTGATGATCATATCCTGCTCTCCTGAGCAGGAAGTCACAGCCTCGAACATATCCTGTGCGCTCTTCACCGGAATCACTGTCACACCGACAGGTACGTCAAGATTCGTTCGGCCGCTCACAAGCATCACATCAGCGCCCCTCTGGCAGCAGACTCTGGCAATGGCATAACCCATTTTCCCCGTTGAATGGTTGGTAATAAAACGAACCGGATCGATGGCTTCCATCGTAGGCCCTGCCGTCACCAGAACCTTAAGCCCTTCCATATCTCTGGGCCGCGCAATTGCATTTTGCACATGCTCCACAAGAATTTTCTCTTCCGGAAATTTCCCTTTTCCTGTATCTCCGCACGCCAGGTGTCCGCAGGAAGGCTCAATCAAATCCCAGCCGTATTTTTTCAGAAGCTCCATATTGTCCTGTGTAACCGGATTTTCATACATCCGTGTATTCATCGCAGGGGCAATCAGTTTCGGGCATCGGCACGCCAGCAGAGTCGTAGTCAGCATATCGTCTGCTATGCCGTGTGCCAGCTTCGCCATCACATTAGCAGTCGCCGGGGCCACCAGCGCCAGATCCGCCCGCTTTCCCAGCTCCACATGCTCTACATGGAACTGAAAATTCCGGTCAAAGGTGTCTGTCAGACATTTATTTCCTGTCAGCGTCTCGAATGTCACCGGCGTAATAAACTGCATCGCATTTTTTGTCATAATCACATGGACATCGGCGTGCTGCTTTTTGAGCAGGCTGGCAAGATTCGCCGCCTTATATGCGGCAATGCTGCCAGTCACGCCGAGAATCACAGTCTTTCCCTTCAGCATAATAATCTCCTTTTAAGCTGTTTATCGCAAATTCCTGTATAGTATAACAGATTTCCGCTTCAAATCCCACCCTTTCTTTTCCTTTGCGAAAGAGTATCCACACAAAAAGGAAAAGGCTGCCTCCGCCGGATACAGAGACAGCCCTTCCATTTTCGAAATTTTAAAATGATACTTAATAGTTCTCCTGACGTACCTCGAAGAAGCTCTGCGGATGGTTGCATACCGGGCAGATTTCCGGAGCACTCGTACCCACAACGAGATGACCGCAGTTGCGGCACTCCCACATGGTCACTCCGCTCTTTGCAAATACCTGTGCGGTCTCCACATTGTGCAGCAGTGCGCGATAGCGCTCCTCATGAGCTTTTTCAATGGCAGCCACACCGCGGAACTGCTCTGCCAGATCATGGAAGCCTTCCTCGTCAGCATCCTTTGCCATACGGTCATACATATCTGTCCACTCGTAATTCTCTCCCTCAGCAGCGTGAAGCAGATTCTCAGCCGTATCACCCAGTTCACCAAGAGCTTTAAACCACAGCTTTGCATGCTCCTTCTCATTCTCCGCTGTCTTCAGGAACAGAGCTGCGATCTGCTCGTAACCAGCTTTTTTCGCCACGGAAGCAAAATATGTATATTTATTGCGTGCCTGTGACTCCCCTGCAAATGCCTCCCAGAGATTCTTCTCTGTCTTGGTACCTGCATAACGGTTCGCTGCCGGTGCAACAGGTGCTTCTTCCTTCACGAATGCTGTTGCCGGCTGCTTGCATACGGGACATTTGAAATCCTCCGGCAGAGAGCCCTCATGAACGTAACCACAAACTGAACATTTCCACTTTTCCATTTTCTTATCCTCACTTTCATTCAATTGTATTGCTTTGTTTTGTATTATGCTGCTGTCCGCATTATTTCTGCCAGATCCGGGTCAGCCCAGAACGACATCCAGCACCATCATCACAGTAAATCCGACCGCAAAGGAAACTGTTCCGATATTGGAATGCTCCCCTTCAGACATTTCAGGGATCAGCTCCTCCACAACCACGTAAAGCATGGCGCCTGCCGCAAAACTGAGAAGATACGGCAGAGCCGGTATTGCCAGCTTTGCCAGAAGGATCGTAAGTACCGCTCCAATGGGCTCCACAACACCTGAAAGGACACCATAGACAAAAGCACGGCTGCGGCCAAAACCGCTGCTGCAAAGGGGCATGGATATAATTGCTCCCTCCGGCACGTTCTGTATGGCAATTCCCAGTGACAGCACCAGTGCAGCTGCCGCCGTAATCCCATCATTTGCTGCCAGCCATCCTGCGGCCACCACACCTACAGCCATTCCCTCCGGAAAATTATGCAGAGCAACAGCAAGAATCATCATGGTAGATTTTCCAAGATTGCAGTGCGTACCTTCCGGGCAGTGGCTGTTCATATGCAGATGCGGAATCAGATGATCCAGCAGAAGCAAAAGCAGAAAACCACCCCACACACCGATGAATGATGGCAGGAATGACAATTTCCCCATATGCTCCGACTGCTCCATGGCAGGGATGATCAGACTCCAGATAGAAGCTGCGACCATGACGCCTGCCGCAAAGCCAGTCAGCGCCCTCTGTATCTGTCGGTTCATCGCATCTTTCATGAAAAACACACAGGCAGCTCCGGCCGCCGTCCCAACAAACGGAAGCAGTATGGCACATAATACCTCAGTCATTTTCTTTCATCCTCTTTCCTGACTATGATATACTATTATACTCCTGTATGGTTTTTCTGTCCAGATCATTACTTATTTCTGTTTTTTCACTGTGTTACTGTTCCCTCCGTTCACAGAATCTTAACCGAATCAAGTAAGTCCCCCACTTCAAATGCGTAGAGCATTATATGGCAGGTGGGGACTTGCTTGTATCAGGTGGGGTACAAACCCCATCTGATAAACTGCGAAGCGGTTATTCGGTTATGAGCAAGTAGCGAAGCGGATTGTGAATATCCGCTTAATACAGACCGAATATAATCTCCACACATTTCTCAATTCCGAGAACACCGCTGTCAAGGGCTATATGATAATTTCGCGCAATTCCCCATTCTGTGTCCGTATACATCTGATAGTATGCCCTGCGACGCTTATCCTTGTCCTTCAGACGCTTCTGCGGTGTCTCATTGCTCTCACCGTAAACCCTCACAATACGCTCCGCACGTTTTTCCATGGAAGCATGAATAAAGACAGTCAGGCAATCCGCCTTATCCTTCAGAACATAGTCAGTACATCTTCCCACGATCACGCAGGAGGATTTCCGTGCCAGTTCCGTTATGATATTGCTCTGTACCGTCCAGAGCTGGTCAGAGGGAGAATAGCCGTTAAAATCACGTCCTGCCAGCGCATTGCCGATCCAGCTTGCAGAAGGTGTATATTCTCCTCTTTCTTTAATATATTCTCTGGAGAATCCGCTCTCCTCTGCGATCTTCTCAATAATCGCTTCGTCATAGCAGGGGATACCCAGTTTTTGTGCCGTCTCTCTTCCGATCGTTCTCCCCCCGCTGCCAAATTCTCTGCTTATTGTTATAATCCTGTTGCCCATTTTTTATCTCCTTTCTTCTCAACTTCTGGTATCCGGTATGGAAAGCTCCCTGTACGTGCGCCGGATGACTATAACGGCGATCACAAAGGTCAGAATATCCGCCACCGGGAAAGAATAGAGCAGTCCGTCCAGCCCGAACATGCGCGGAAGGATAATCGGCAGCAAAACGCCGAACACAATTTCCCTCATCATGGAGATCAGCATGGATTCCACAGCCTTCCCCATCGCCTGCAGATAAATAAACGTACCTTTATTCACCGTTGCAAGTATCATCATACAAAGGTACGTACGGAAACATTTCACAGCGAAAGCTGTATAGTAGGCGCTCTCATTTGATGCACCAAAGATACCGATGAGCTGATGCGGAAGCAGCTCTACAATCAAAAATGCCACGGCTCCCACCGCCGCCTCTGCAATCAGCAGATATGTGAACAGTGTCTTTGCTCTGTCTTTCCTCTTTGCTCCGATATTGTAGCCCACAACCGGGATGCAGCCTGCTGCCATGCCGACTGCAATGGAGATGGCGATCTGGAAAAATATCATTACAATGCCGAGCACGGCAAGAGAGCAGCCGTTTTCTGCGCCAGGTCACTGGCGTATATCATGTCGCATACGTCCCCGTGCACAAGGGCGAGAGCTGCATTTTTCCGGGACAGTCCGTTCGCGCTGTCCGTACGTACCCGTCTGCGTATGATCTCCATCGTCCCTTCAGACACGGTTTTCATAACGCGGATTTTCATTTCATGGTTTGCCATAAATCACCTCCAAATAAAAAACAGACAAAAAGTGTACAACCGAAGCTGGATTTATGCCATTCCGGCTACACACTTAATTGTCTGCTCTGTAAAACAGAAAAAGCGCAGGCCCGGATACTTGGACTTACGCTTTCTGCTGCTCAGTTTTGCATTTATCCTAACATTTTTTCAGATTTTTTTCAAGAAGCTTTTTTTATTCAGCCGCTGAATATTCTCACAATAATAGTATTATTTTCTTTGAAGAGCATTATTTCCAGGAATATTTCGCAAAATTCTTCGGCAATATATCATCCATATACTGACATTTCAGCTGATTTTTCGAACTAATTCCCGATTGCCATTTTCCTAGTCTCGTGCTATAGTTTACCTGAAAAATTTATTCATACTTTCGAAGCTCACATAATGCGCAGATGGGAGGTACCATGGTACAAAAATGGAAGATTACCATTCCGGAGCTGACAGGCGATGAAGAGCGCGGCGTCTACGTCTATCTCCCGGAATCCTACATACATTGCCCTGATACACAGTATCCTGTTCTCTATATGTTTGACGGGCATAATATCTTTTTTGACTCCGATGCCACATACGGCAAATGCTGGGGCATGAAAGAATACATGGACAGCACTGAGACACAGATGATCATTGCGGCCGTAGAGTGCAATCACAGCCCTGACCACGGGAGACTGAAAGAGTACACGCCTTTCCCGTTTTCCGAGTCTGGAATCGGCAGTATCGATGCACGCGGAAAGCTCACCATGGACTGGTTTGTCCAAACTTTTAAGCCGGAGATCGACCGCCGCTACCGCACGCTGCCGGATCGGGAACATACTTTTATCGCAGGCAGCTCCATGGGCGGCCTGATGACTGTGTATGCCATCCTGGAATACCCGCAGTATTTTTCACGCGGTGCTGCTCTCTCACCTTCTCTGTGGGTGGCTCCCAGGAAGCTGGAGCAGATGATACGCAATGCCGACCTGCTTCCGGATACTTTTCTGTATATGGATTACGGAGAACTGGAAATGGACAATCACAAAAATATCCGGCATCAGTTTGCCCGCATCACCTCTCTTCTGATGGATAAGGGGATTCTGGTGGACAGCCGTATCGTCCCGGGGGGGACCCACTGTGAAGCAAGCTGGGAAAAACAGCTTCCCTTCTTCATGAGTCTGCTGACTTATGCGTAACACAGGATTTACTCTCTGACAGACTTTTTTCGCAGACCTTCATCTGGTATCTGCCGGAGGCAACAGCCTGAAATATATAATTGATGCCGCGCAGAGTGTGGCAGTGGAGGAAATATGGAAACAAATTATTATAAACAATACAGCCCGGCACTTGGCCGCGATATGGAATGCAAAATTTACGGCCATGCAGGCCGTCCCGTTCTCTTCATTCCGTGTCAGGACGGACGTTTTTTCGACTTTGAAAATTTTCACATGGCAGAAACCTGGTCTCCCTGGATCGAATCAGGTCAGGTCATGGTCTGCTCCATCGATACGCTGGATAAAGAGACCTGGTCTGATACAAACGGCAATCCACGCTCCAGAATCTGCCGTCACGAGCAGTGGATCAGATATATCACCGACGAAGTGGTTCCTTTTCTGAGACAGTTCGCCAATGACCGCAACGGCTGGACCGGCTACCCCGGCATCACAGTTTTCGGCTGCAGCCTGGGGGCAACCCATGCGGCCAATCTCTACTTTCGCCGTCCTGACCTGTTTGACGGACTTCTGGCTCTCAGCGGTATTTATACTGCAGAGTATGGCTTCGGCAATTACATGGACGATCTCGTATATGCAAATTCCCCTGTCCACTATCTGTCCAATATGGGGACAGATCACCCATATATTCCGCTCTACAACCTGAAAAAAGCCATTATCTGTACCGGACAGGGACCCTGGGAACTTCCGGACTCCGTCAGATGGCTCCAGTCCATTCTTACGGAGAAGGGAATTCAGGCATGGGTTGATTACTGGGGCTATGACTGCAGCCACGACTGGTACTGGTGGCACCGCCAGGTGGAGTATTTTGTACCATATCTGTTAGGTCTCAACTAATTACAAAAGAAAGAGGGAGGAACAATGAAAAATTTTATCTTTATCTCACCGAATTTTCCTGCTAACTACTGGCTGTTCTGCCGTGAGCTGAAAAAAAACGGTCTCAATGTACTTGGCATCGGAGATCAGCCGTACAACGAGCTGAGTGAAGATCTGAAGAACAGTCTTAACGAGTATTACAAGGTCAGCAATCTTGAGAATGATGACGAGGTATATCGCGCAGTTGCTTTCCTGACCTACAAACACGGCAGAATTGACTGGCTGGAGTCCAATAACGAATACTGGCTGGAGCGCGATGCCAGACTCCGTACAGACTTTAACATCACCAGCGGTTTCCAGGTAGCCGATATTCCGAATATCAAATTCAAATCCCGCATGAAAGAATTTTACAGAAAAGCCGGAATCCCGGTGGCTCGGTACCACATGGTGGACACCATGGAAGGCTGCCTTTCTTTTGTGAAGGAGGTCGGCTATCCGGTAGTCGCAAAGCCGGACAACGGTGTCGGAGCTTCCCACACCTTCAAGATTGAAGACGATGCCCAGATGAAGCAGTTCTTTGAACTGAAATGGCCGGACACTCCCTACATCATGGAGGAGTTCGTAAACGGTGAGGTCAACTCCTACGATGCCATTATCGACTCCAACGGTCAGCCCATGTTTGAGACCGGAAACATTACTCCCATGTCTATCATGGATATCGTAAACAAATCTGACAATTCCATCTTTTATATTCTGAAGGATCTTCCGGATGATACACGTGCAGCCGGACGTGCTACTGTCAGAAGCTTCGGCGTAAAGAGCCGCTTCGTACACTTTGAGTTTTTCCGCCTGCTGAAGGATCAGGAAGGTCTCGGCAAGAAGGGCGATCTGGTGGCTCTGGAGGTCAATATGCGTCCCAGCGGCGGCGTGACACCGGATATGATCGACTTTGCGCACAGCACCGACGTTTACAAAATCTGGGCGGATATGATCGCCTTTGACCGTTCCACCATGCCTGTGGGAGAAGGCGCATACTGTGCGTTTGCAGGAAGACGTGACGGCAAGGATTTCACCATGAGCCACGCAGATATCAAGGAAAAATACGGCATCCACATCAAAATGATGGAACGTGTCCCGGATGTTCTCTCAGGAGCCATGGGAAATCAGATGTATGTGGCCGTCTTCAAATCCCGCAAGGAGATGAACGAGTTCTACAATGATATTCTGAAGTGCAGGGAAGAATAAAATTATTCTGCTATAAAGCAAAAGGGCAATCTCCCGCCGGGTGCTGTCCGCATCCCAACTGAGAGACTGCCCGTTTTTAAGCTACGCTACTCCGCCACATCCAGCATATTTTCGATAAATATCCCATATCCCCTCGTCGGGTCATTGACCAGAACGTGCGTCACAGCGCCGACCAATTTCCCGTCCTGGATGATGGGGCTGCCCGACATCCCCTGCACAATGCCTCCCGTCAATGCAAGCAGCTCCTCATCTGTCACTTCCACAATCATCCCTTTGTTGACATCTTTGCCGTTAAGCCGGATCTCCCTGATCTCTATCTGATACGGTCTGCACGTATCTCCCACGGTGCTGTACATAGTCGCTGGTCCGAGTTCAACCTCCTGTTTATGCGCCACCTCATACATCTCCCGGTTCTGAATCATTGACGGAAATCCTGATACGGTTCCATATATTCCGTTTTCCAGGTTGTCGCTGATGACGCCGATCTGGTACCCTTCGCTGTAATGGATGATGCCGGACAGCTCCCCCGGGATGCCCTGTTCACCCCGGATGACAGAGACCACTTCCGCATCGTAGAGGACTCCGTCGCTGATGCAAAGCAGTTCTCCCGTATCTATGTCACTGATCCCATGACCAAGAGCCCCGAAACGTCCCTCCTGATCTACGTACGTAAGTGTCCCGATTCCCTGTGTGTCATTGCGCACCCAGATTCCTGCTTTGTATTCTCCTTTATCATTCTGTACAGGATTTACGCGCAGCCGGATTGCTTCCCCGCCCCTCTTTACATCCAGCACCACCGAAGATCCTCCGCACTTGGAAATGCATGCGACCAGTTCCTCTTTTGTGGAGACTGTCTCTCCGTTGACTGCCTGAATGTAATCGCCCGACTGCACGATATTTTCTGCCGGACAGCACACTTTCCCGTCCCCGGCAGTAATTGTACCTGTCTCAATGACCAGCACGCCCTCTGTCTCCATATAGATTCCGATCGGCGTGCCTCCCAGAAACACACTTCGGCGCGGCACAACGCTGACACTGACTGTCTTCAGAGGAATTCTGCCGAACAGACTGTAGGAGACGGCTTTCCCCGGTGCTTCCTCCGTCACCGGATTCTTTTCAATAAAGTGATCCATGACATTGTGAAACAGAGAGGGAATTTCTCCCTCTTCCGACACCTGGATTTCTTCCGGAATCATTCCCCTCAATACACTCCATGCTCCGGCACCGAAGCCAATCACAGCAAGTACCAATAGCACACATACGAATCTTCTGTATTTTCTGACATTCATCTTCCGCACCTCACTCCCGGATTCATTTTGCCAAACGGACCTTCGCAATTCTCATTGCACACGCCTGCTCTGCTCATATCCGGACAGATCAAGTGCGGATGTCCGGCAGAAGATTGTCCTGACACAGCGAAAGCAGAGTCCGTTTTATCGTCTCTGCTTTCAGTATGTGGATTTATGGTGCGATCCACTCTAGTATTTTTTTGTGTGATTTGCCAGTTCTTTCATTTCGCGGGCATTCTCCAGCACAGCCTCCGTGATTTTTGCACCCCCAAGGATACGCGCCAGCTCTTCCACGCTCTCTTTCTCCGACAATCTTCCGATATTTGTGACTGTCTTGCTGTTGGCCGGTTTCTTCTCAATAATATAATGCTGATCTGCCATGGCGGCAATCTGTGCCAGATGCGTGATGCAGAGAATCTGATGATTTCTGGCAATCACTGCCATTTTTTCAGATACCTTCTGTGCCGTACGCCCGCTGATTCCTGTATCAATTTCATCAAAAATCAGTGTCTCAACTGCATCACGGTCTGCCATCACCGCCTTGATCGCCAGCATGATTCGTGAAAGCTCGCCTCCGGAAGCGACACTTCCCAGAGGCTTAAGCGGCAGTCCCGGGTTGGTGGAAATCTGGAAACAGATCTCATCTATTCCATTTTCAGATGGCTCCGTCATCTGCTGAAAAACAATTTCAAACCGCACTTCCAGAAAATTCAGATCAATCAGTGCATTTCGAATCTGCTCACAAAGCTGCTTCGCATATTTTTTCCGGATATCTGAAATCTCCGACGCTGTCTGGAACAGCGCACGCCGTGATTTCTCATAGTCTGCCCGAAGCTTTTGAAGATAATCCTCATAGTTGAGAAGAATTTCAATCCGTTCTGCCTTCTGCTTTGCCGATTCCAGAATTTCTTCAATGGAATTTCCATATTTTGTCTTTAAGCGGTTAATCAGATCCAGCCGTTCCTCTGTCTGACGCAGCTCCTGCTCGTCAAAAACAAAGCCGTCCATATAGTCTGACAGGCTCCTGTTGAATTCGCTGATCAGATCCTCAATATCATCCAGTGTGCTGCCAAGCCCTTCCAGCGCGTCATCATAGGATCGTACCGCACCGATTGCCTTGACGGCCCGGCTGATCTCATCTCCTGCACCGGAGTAGCCACTGGCTCCCGTCAGGCTCCCTGTCTCCGAAAGCGCTTCCATGATCTTCTGTCCGTTTGCCATCAGACGGTAAGCATTTTCCAGTTTCTCATCTTCTCCGGGACAAAGCGCTGCTGCCTCCATCTCCTGCAGCTCAAACTGAAGAAAATCAAGCTCCTTGACCCGGTCTCCCTGATTCTTCCCGGCATCGTTCCATTCGCGCTTCGCTTTCTGGTAGACTCTGTGCTGAATTCTGCACTGCTGCAGCTTTTCCTGAAGCTCCTCCCTGGCAAATTCATCGAGAATAGCCAGATGGTTTTTCGGATACAGCAGCGACTGGTGCTCATGCTGACCGTGAATGTCAATCAGATCCGCAGCCAGTTCCCGCACAAAGGATACCGGTACGATCTCACCATTAATCTTGCTGACGCTGCGCCCACCCTTATATTTTCTCGTAATAATGACTTCCCCGTCGTCAACAGGAAGATCCTGCTTTTCAAGCTTTGAAAGCACCTGGGGATTCTCAGTGGAAAAGACAAGTTCCACCAGTGCGTAGTCCGCATCCTCCGGCACATAATCGCGGAAATTTCCTGTCCCAAGAGCTATGTTGACTGCACCGATCACAATTGATTTTCCGGCTCCCGTCTCACCGGTCATGATATTCAGGCCATTGCCGAATTCTACCTCGACTTCTTTGATCAGAGCCATATTTTTTACATGTAAACTTACTAACATCTGCTACCCTGCTCTCTCCCGCGCTGCGCATCATATTTTGTCTGCGCACTCTGCACTGTCTATCTGCCGATAATCCGGTGTATTTTATCCATCACGCAGATTGTATCCTCCACGCTCCTTATTGCACACATGATTGTATCATCTCCGGCAATACAGCCCGCCACTTCTGACCAGTGCATTGCATCAATAGCAGCCGCCACAGCCATCGCCATACCGGAAACAGTCTTTACGACAAGAATATTCTGTGCCATATCCATGGAGACAAATCCGTCTTTTAACACACGCAGATACTTTTCATTCATGCCGCTTCCCTGCGTATGCATCAGCGCGTACTTCTGTTTTCCGTCATTTGTCGCAATCTTTGTCAGCTTCAGTTCTCTGATATCGCGCGATATGGTGGCCTGAGTCACGCGGTATCCTTCCTGCTTCAGATACTCCGCAAGCTCTTCCTGGGTCTCAATATCATATTTTCCAATCAGATCTACAATTTTCGCATGTCTCCCGATCTTCATATCCGTGTCCTCTCTCTGTCAAATTCAGGAATACCGTTATCTGTTCATTTTTTCCCGGAGAATTTCAAGAAAGCTCGTATTTTTTGTCTTAACAAGCCGTGCCTTCTGTATGGATTTCGAAATCACAATCTTATCTCCGGAATTCAGCTTCACCGAGGTGTCACCGTCAAAGGTTGCCTCCGCACCGTCCACATCTGTGCTGTGACTTGATCCGATCTCGATCATGACTTCCACATCTTCAGGAAGCACAATCGGCCTTGAATTCAGTGTGTGGGGCGCAATGGCTGTCATCAGCATCAGTGACGCCTGCGGAGCCACAATCGGCCCGCCGACAGACAGATTGTAGCCTGTGGAACCGGTCGGCGTGGAAATAATAATTCCATCAGCCGTGTAGGAGGTGAGAAATACACCATCCACGTATACATTAAAATCTACGACTCTAAGCCGCCCGTTTCTCGTAATTACAATATCATTCAGTGCAATATCGCTCAGCAGCTTTCTCTTCTGGTGATACGCAACACCACGGAGCATCATTCTGGACTCCACAGAATACTCTCCCTCTATCAGCTTGTCGAGGGCCGGCCGGATATTCCGGTGTTCAATTTCCGCCAGATACCCCAGCGTTCCCATATTGATTCCCAAAAGCGGAAGCGCACGATCCACCAGATCGCGGGCAGCCTGAAGAAGTGTTCCGTCTCCTCCGAGAACAAGAACACATTCGACCCCTTCCGGAATCCTCTTGGCATCCGTGTATTTAAAATTTCCTGCAAGAGTGCCCTCTTCACGCTGCTGAACAATGCATTTTTTTCCCTTGCGCTCCAGGTAGTCCCTGATGAAACCGGCAGTCTCAAGCTCCGGGTCCTTCTGTTGGTTTGATATCACATAAAATGTATCCACTGCCATCCCCCATCTTCCGTATCATTGCAATGAATCCTATCGGAATCTCTTTTTTCTTCCCTTTTCCGGAAATCTGTGCCGCCTCACACGTCCCGCAGCCTGATTTCAACCATATTGTCCATATTCTCTGCGTTCTGTATCATTTCCCTGTGGTCTGCACCATTCCATTTTCCTGCAGGCTTTGTCTTTCAACGATCCAGCGTCTCATGTGCCGCAGAAACAGTCTGCTCCACCTTCTGCATTGTAACCGCAGCTTCCGGTAAAGTCCGTCCGCTGAACTCAGTTTCATCTGTCTCTCCATCATGCCGGATCACATCCGGAAGCTTTTTCAGATGCAGCAGATATTCTATGTTGCCCTCCGGCCCCTTGATCGGTGAAAACTCCAGATTCAGGCTCTGAAGTCCGATTGACGCAGCATACTCGATGACCTTGCAGATTACTTCTCTGTGAACCTGCGGATCTCTCACCACGCCTTTCTTCCCTACCTTTTCCCTTCCGGCCTCAAACTGCGGTTTAATCAGGCATACAATCTCTCCATCCTCCGTCATCAGCCCTCTCACCGGGAGAAGCACCTTCGTAAGGGAAATGAAGGACACATCAATGGATACAAAGGACGGTCTCTCTTCAATATCCTCCGGCACCACATACCGGATATTTGTCTTCTCCATGCATACCACCCGGTCATCATTGCGCAGCTTCCAGTCAAGCTGTCCGTGTCCCACATCCACGGAATACACCCTGACTGCGCCGTTTTGCAGCATGCAGTCCGTAAACCCTCCTGTGGACGCTCCCACATCCATGCAGACCTTTCCCGACGGCGTCAGATCAAAATGGCTCATCGCCTTCTCAAGCTTCAGTCCGCCGCGGCTGACATACTTAAGCTGGCTCCCCTTTACCGTGATCTCCGCCTTATCATCAATCATTGTCCCGGCCTTGTCTTCTCTCTGTCCGTTGACAAAGACATCTCCCGCCATAATCACTGCCTTTGCCTTCTCCCGCGATGACGCAAGACCACGGCCCACAAGCAGCACATCCAAACGTTCTTTCATACTTCTGCTCCAGATCTGTACACCGGTCATTCTCCGGCATTTTCATGTTCTCTATTCCGCCGTGCCATCCCTGATGGCTTTTCTTAATTTCCTGATTCGTATCTGTTCAGGTACAGTTACCCTGATTCCGCATTCCGTCACGGCAAATATGACGCAACAATCTTCTTGAATACAGACTCCGCGTCGATACAAGCTTCCGCCTTCAGCACATCCACATTTCCATGTTCGATATAGTCATCCGGCAGAGCAATCTGCATGACCTGAATCTCCGTCTGTGTATCACTGTAGTATTCCAGCACCTTCTCACCGAAGCCGCCGTTTCTGACATTTTCCTCCATCGTCACAATAAGTCTGTGATCCTTCGCCAGATATGCAAGCATCTCCTCATCCAACGGTTTCACGAAGCGTGCGTTGATAATCGTACAGCTGTATCCCAGCTCTTTAAGCAGATCCCGCACAGCCAGCGCCGTTTTTACCATACTGCCGACCGCCACCAGCGCAAGACCGCACTCATCATAAATCATCTCACTCTTTCCGAACTGGATCGGAGCACGGAATTCCTGCAATCCGTCATACGCTTCTCCACGGGGATACCGCAGGGCAATCGGTCCGTCATAAGCAATCGCATACTTCAGCATATCAGCCAGCTCCCACTTGTTCTTCGGAGCCATGACACACATATTGGGAATATCAGACAGAAACGACAGGTCAAAAATCCCCTGGTGCGTCTCGCCGTCGCTGCCCACCAGACCTGCCCGGTCCACAGCGAAAACCACATGAAGGTTCTGAATGCACACATCATGGATCACCTGATCAAATGCTCTCTGTAAAAATGAAGAATACACGGCAACCACAGGTTTCATACCACCTGCAGCCAGCCCCGCCGCAAAGGTAACAGCATGAGCCTCCGCAATTCCCACATCGAAAAACCGGTCCCTGTACATATTCCGGAACCGCTTCAGCCCCGTACCGTCCGGCATAGCCGCCGTGATCGCCACAAGCTTCGGCTCCCGCGCTCCCATCTTGCACATAACCGTTGAAAAGACATCGGTATACGCCGCCTTTTTCCTGCGGGCATTTGGAAGCCCCGTTTCCGGATCAAAAGGCTCAGCTCCGTGGAAACGCGCCGGCATCCTCTCTGCAGGTTCGAATCCCTTGCCCTTCTTTGTATTCACATGGACAAGAACAGGTCCGTTTACTTTTTTTGCATCACGCAGCACACGAAGCATCTGAGGAATATTGTGCCCGTCCACCGGACCGAGATACGTAATCCCCATCTCTTCAAAAAACATACCCGGGACAAAGAACTGTTTGATACCCTGCTTTGTATTTCGTATTCCACGGATCAGCTTGTCCCCGTAGACCGGGATCTTATTCAGTGTGTTCTCTATGCCGTTTTTCAGCCCGGTATATGACTCAGCCGTCCGGATGTTGCTCAGGTACGCAGAGATGCCCCCCACGTTCTCCGAAATCGACATGTTGTTATCATTCAGTACGATAATAAAATTCGACGTAAGCTGTGCGGCATTGTTGAGTGCCTCATACGCCATACCGCCGGTCAGCGCACCGTCTCCGATGACTGAGATCACCGAATACGTCTCTTTCTGCAGGTCTCTGGCACAGACGTATCCAATACCCGCAGAAATGGAGGTGGAGCTGTGACCCGTATCAAAGGCATCACAATCGCTCTCCTTTCGCTTCGGGAAACCACTCATACCCCCGTATTTTCGAAGCTGGTCAAATCCTTCCTTTCTCCCGGTCAGAATCTTGTGTGTGTAGGACTGGTGTCCCACATCCCAGATAATTTTATCCTGCGGGAGCTCAAACGTAAGATGCAGCGCCATCGTAAGTTCCACCACACCGAGATTTGAGGCGAGATGACCGCCGTTCTCACTGATCTTTTCAATCAGAAATTCCCTGATCTCCTGTGCCAGCTCCGGCAGCTTTTCTTTCTCTATCTTCTTGATATCGTTTGCTTCTCTGATGTTCTCTAACAGAATAAACGCCACCCTTCATCATGCGCTGCGGTGTATTAGATTGAGAATCAGCTCATGCAGGAACTCATTCTCATAAGGCAGCTCTTCCAGAAGCCGGATGGCCTCCTCCGAATAGCGTGCCACGTCCTCTCTGGCCTGTTCCAGCCCTTTCACCGTAACGTACGTTGTTTTTTTATTCTTCTCATCACTGTTGACAGGCTTTCCGAGTACCTCCTGCTCTCCCGTCACATCAAGAATATCATCCTGTATCTGAAATGCCAGACCGACATTTTTGGCAATCTGCTCGACCTTCTCTGTCTCCTCCTGAGTCGCACCGGCAAGCACCGCACCGATCATCATCGACGCTTCGATCAAAGCTCCCGTCTTAAGTCTGTAAATGAAATATAGCTGTTCCTCTGTGAGAGGACGATCCACGAATTCCACATCGACAGACTGACCTCCAATCATTCCGTCGAGTCCTGTCTTTCCAGTAAGGATCTGGAATGCCTTTCCGATATTCGGATTGCCCGGCTCCATATCAAATGCTTTTGCAGCCGTCTCATACGCCAGATTCAGCAGTGCATCCCCTGCAAGAATCGCCATAGCCTCTCCATAGACAACGTGTGTCGTCTTTTTCCCCCGGCGATACTCATCGTTATCCATAGCCGGAAGATCATCGTGAATCAGCGAATGCGTATGGATCATTTCCATTGCAGCCATAAACGGTCTGATCACTGCAGAAGTACCGCCGAACATGACGTATGTCTGCTGCATCAGAAGGGGCCGAAGCTTCTTTCCCCCCACCAGCATACTGTAGTTGACCGCCTCCAGAAGCGTGCGCTGGAAGCCTTCCTCATCCGGAAGATAGCCTTCGATAATGCTCTTGATCTCTGTTACCCTTTTTTTCATCTGACTGTCAAAATTCGTCAAGTTCACCATCCCCATTCATGATCTGTATTTTCTTTTCCACCGTATCTATTTTTTTATTACACGTACAAAGCAGATCCATTCCTTCTTTATAGAGCCGGAACGATTCCTCCAGCGGAAGTTCGCGGTTCTCCAGCCGCTCCAGCATCTCATCCAGCTTTGCAAATGTTTCCTCCAAAGACAGCTCCTCCTGCTGTTCCTTTTCCATCTCTGACATATTTCCGGCTCCTTTCCTGCGTTTTTCTTCTGTCATCTTACCTGTTCAAAACGCGTCCGGTTCTGCTCAATGCGTTTTGCGGTTCCTGTCCTGTGTTCTGCAATGTCTCCATGTACTCAGCTGACACCACATCCGCATCAATCACACCATCCGAAACGTAAATACGGACACGCTGCCCGCTCTCCACCTGGCTGACAGAATACACCTTTTTCTGTGTTTCATCCGTCACACAGGCATATCCTCTGGACAGCTTTTCGAGAGGTGAGACTGCCCTGAATTTCTCAATATAAAGTGACAGCTGATGCTTTCTCTCCTGCAGCATCTCCGCCATGGCCCTGGCAAACAGCTCTTCAAGATCCGCGGCCCGCATTCTCTGCTCCCGGATGCGGTGTCCCGGACTGGCATACTGAAGCCGCATTTTATACTGGTCAAGACGCATTCTGCCATCAGCAATTCTGTATTCCATAATGCGGTTCATGCGCGCCCGATATCCTTCGAGCTGCGAAAGTAACTGTGAAACATCCACCACAGCAAGCTCTGCAGCCGCCGAAGGCGTCGGAGCACGCAGATCCGCCACAAAGTCGGCAATCGTTGTATCTGTCTCGTGTCCCACAGCAGAAATAATCGGAGTCCTGCAGTCGAAAATCGCGCGCGCAACAATCTCTTCATTGAATGCCCACAGATCCTCTATGGACCCGCCGCCTCTTCCGGCAATGATCACATCCAGCCCCAGCTCATCCAGGGCCCGGATGCCTTCCGCCACGCTCTTTGCAGCACCTTCCCCCTGCACCTTCGCCGGATACAGAATAATTTCAATACCGGGATTTCTTCTCCTGGAAATATTGATAATATCGCGGATTGCAGCGCCGGTGGGCGCCGTCACGACACCGAGCCGCCGCACAAAAGACGGTATCTGCTGCTTATACTCCGGAGCAAACATTCCCATCTCCTCCAGCTCCTGCTTCAGCGCAAGATACTGTTCATACAGCAGTCCCGCTCCATCCAGCCTGATCCGTGTGGCATAGAGCTGATATTTCCCATCCCGCTCATATACATTCACGCTGCCCTCCACAACCACCTGCTGCCCGTCAGACATCCGAAAAGCCAGTCCCTTTCTGGCACCGGCAAACATGATACAGGAAATGGTACCGCCTGCGTCCTTCAAAGAGAAGTAAATATGGCCCGACGTGTGATACTTGCAGTTGGACACTTCTCCCCGGACGCTCAACCTGTTCAGGACAAAATCCTGTGTAAACATATTTCTGATATAAGTATTGATCTGACTGACTGAATATACCTTCTGCATTGTCCCGTAAAGCAGAATCCCAGAGTAAATACAGAATACGGTCCGCACAGGATCGCACAGAACACCCTGCCTGCTTCGCTCCTTCCTCAGGCCAGTTTTGCCAGAATACCGTTGACAAAGGACGGCGACTCATCCCCGCCGAATTTTTTTGCCAGCTCCACCGCCTCATTGATCGCGACCTTCACCGGCACATCCTCGTCGTACTGCATTTCATAGACTGCCAGACGCAGAATCGCCAGCTCTGCCTTTCCCATGCGGTCCGTCTTCCATCCCTTCGCCACCTCATTGATCTTTGCGTCAATCTCAGCAACGTGATCCTTTATTCTATCAAACTTTTCCGCAATATATGCGTGCTCCTCCTCAGTAATTTCCGGAAGCTCCTCAAAATAGCTCTCCACCTGTCCTGAAAGCTCTTCCTTCGTATGGAAATCCCCGCAGAATACGAGCTTGAAAATATTCTCTCTGATTTCACTTCTCTTCATGTCATGGTCTCCTTGGTAGTAAGAGGAGCTGCCGGATTTTGGGCAGACTCCCAATATGATAAAAAAGGGAACTGAATACCGTCCCCTTTTCTCTCTTAATTATTGTCCATCTGAACGTTTACGATCTTGATGTTGACCTCAGCCACTTCAAGACCTGTCATTGTCTCGATCGCGGTCTTTACTTTCTCCTGGATCTGAGTGCAGGTTGCAGGAACATTGTAGCCGTAGCGGATATTAATCGCCAGCGCCACCCAGACCGTCCTGTCATCCATCGTGATCTTGACACCCTTGGAAAGGCTCTTCATACCAAGCTTGCCGATCAGATCTCTCGTCACATTCCCCGCCATGGAAGCAACACCCTCCACCTCGGAAGCAGCGAGACCTGCGATAATGGCCACTACCTCATCAGCAATACGCACCTCTCCGAACTTCTCTTCGTTTTGTATCACATGGGTATGAATTTCTGTATTTTCCATAGAATACCTCCCAGTATCTTTCCTTCACTCCGGCGGCCAGACGCCGCACGTTTCCTTTATGATAGATTATACCCAAATCTGTCCATGTTTGCAAGAAAGATTTACCCTTATCGTCCAAATTCAGAAAGAATTAATCCTTCGTTCCGGTCGAGCACCATTCCCACCGACCAGCTGTTTACAAACAGAAGCAGAGGTCTGCCCTTCAGGTCCTTAATCTTCTTCATATCGGAAGTACCGACGATCCTGTTCATGTCGATCTCTTCATTTTCAATCCAGCGGATGTGCTCATACGGAAGAGTCTCCAGACGGATATCCACATTGTACTCATTTTCAAGGCGGTATTTCAGGACATCAAACTGCAGCACGCCCACTACGCCCACAATGATCTCCTCCATACCTGTATTGAACTCCTGGAAAATCTGAATGGCACCCTCCTGGGCAATCTGGTTGATTCCCTTCACAAACTGCTTGCGCTTCATCGTATCCATCTGGCGCACCCTCGCAAAATGCTCCGGAGCGAATGTCGGAATTCCCTCGTACGCAAATTTTTTGCCCGGCATGCAGATTGTATCTCCTATGGAAAAAATACCCGGATCGAACACACCGATAATATCTCCGGCGTATGCTTCCTGCACCACGTGGCGCTCCTGGGCCATCATCTGCTGGGGCTGGGAAAGCCTCTGTTTCCTGTCTCCCTGTACATGATAAACCTCCATGCCTGCATCAAACTTTCCGGAACAGATACGCATAAACGCGATCCTGTCTCTGTGTGCCTTATTCATATTCGCCTGAATTTTAAATACAAATGCAGAAAAATCCTCGGTCATCGGATCAATGACACCGCAGTCAGCAGTACGCGGAAGCGGTGACGTTGTCATCTGCAGAAAGTGCTTCAGAAAAATCTCCACGCCAAAATTGGTCAGCGCAGAACCGAAAAATACGGGGGAAAGCTCTCCCCTGCTCACAAGCTCCTGGTCAAATTCTGCCGAAGCTCCGTCCAGCAGCTCGATCTCCTCCAGCAGCTTTTCCTTGTTTTCCGTACCGATAAACTCCTCCAGGGCCGGATCATCCACGTCAATTTCCGTGGCCACGCCGGCTTTCGTACCCTTCTGCGTATCGGTAAATGTAGTCACCCTTCGCTGTGCACGGTTGTACACGCCTTTAAAATTCTTTCCGGAACCAATAGGCCAGTTGATCGGACATGTGGCAATCCCCAGCTCCTTTTCAATATCATCCAGCAGCTCAAAGGTGTCATTTGCATCCCTGTCCATTTTGTTGATAAACGTAAAAATCGGAATGTGGCGCATGACACAGACCTTGAAAAGCTTGCGCGTCTGTGCTTCGACACCTTTTGATGCGTCAATCACCATTACGGCAGAATCTGCCGCCATCAGCGTACGGTACGTGTCCTCCGAGAAATCCTGATGTCCCGGTGTATCCAGAATATTGATGCAGAATCCACCGTAATTAAACTGCAGCACAGAGGAAGTAACGGAAATACCCCTCTCCTTCTCAATCTCCATCCAGTCCGACACTGCATGACGTGCCGTCGCCTTTCCTTTTACAGAACCGGCAAGATTGATCGCGCCGCCATAAAGCAGAAATTTCTCTGTCAGCGTCGTCTTTCCTGCATCCGGGTGGGAGATAATCGCAAATGTCCTTCTCTTTTCAATTTCGTTTCTTATATCACTCACAGCAGCTTCCTCCAACTGTTTCCCTGATTCATAATCGGTTAATAATCGCTTTGCCTATTTTATCAGGGTTGAGAAATGCTGTCAACAGATATCACAGCTGTCCCCCTGTCCCAGGAACGGTTCTCCGTCCAGGCTCTGTGTATTCAGCGTGCGGCGCTTCATTCTCTGGGCTTCAGATTCTTTCAAAATATAATCCTTGATTTCCTTTGCATGTTTAATATGCCGGAGGCGAAGGTCAGGATCCGTCACATCACTGCTGAAGCAGTGTACCGTCCCAAGCCCGAACAGACGCTCTGCAAGGCTTGTCTCAAGACGGACATCCACAATCTTGTACAGATAGCAGTCATTCTCAACTCTCCTGAAGAAACCGGAATTCATGGTGATAAACTCTTCATCCACCGTGTACGTTGTAAATGTGAACGGCAAACCAAAAAATGTCAGTCTTTTTCGCTCTGAATATTTCATAATCCCATCTCCTTATGCTCTGATAAAATCTGCAGCCTCCCCGACAGGCAGGCTTCCGTACAGTCTCATCCTGGCCCTGCCCAGCATCAGAGACTGCCGGTTCATATGTGGCAAGTATACCTCACATCCGTCAAAAAAGCAAAAGATTTCCATGTCTGCAAAATTCGCAAAATTTGACTTGAATTTCTGATACAGATACGTTATCATAGCGGACAGAAAGAAAAGATAAAGGAGGACACTATGAGACACTTAATGAATCCTTTGGATTTCTCAGTGGAAGAGCTTGACAGGCTCCTTGATCTGGCGAATGACATCGAAGCAAATCCTGCGAAATACGCACATGCCTGTGCCGGTAAAAAATTAGCTACTTTATTTTATGAACCAAGTACACGTACAAGACTCAGTTTCGAAGCGGCAATGTTGAATCTGGGTGGCAGTGTACTTGGTTTTTCTTCGGCCGATTCCAGCTCGGCAGCAAAGGGTGAAAGTGTTTCCGACACGATCCGCGTGATCTCAGGATACGCCGATATCTGTGCCATGCGACATCCGAAAGAGGGTGCTCCGCTGGTCGCATCGCTGAAATCATCCATTCCGGTCATTAACGCCGGAGACGGAGGACATCAGCATCCGACACAGACACTGACAGACCTTCTGACCATCCGTTCAGAGAAAGGACGTCTCCATGACTTCACCATCGGTCTGTGCGGCGATCTGAAATTCGGACGTACTGTACACTCTCTGATCCAGGCTCTGATCCGTTATCCGAACATCCGATTCGTCCTGATCTCTCCGGAAGAGCTCCGTCTCCCGGACAATATCCGTGATGATGTGCTTGTGAAAAACAACCAGCAGTTCCAGGAAATGGTACGTCTCGAGGATGCACTTCCTGAGCTTGACCTGCTCTACATGACACGTGTTCAGAAGGAACGCTTCTTCAACGAGGAAGATTATATCCGGATGAAGGATTTCTACATTCTCGACAAAGAAAAGATGAAACTGGCTGGACCGAACATGCTGATCCTCCATCCGCTTCCGCGTGTCAATGAAATCTCCGTGGAGATTGACGACGACCCGCGTGCAGTTTACTTCAAGCAGGCACAGTATGGCGTATACGTAAGAATGGCACTGATTCTCACATTACTGGAGGTGGAAGTATGTTAAATGTAGGACAGATGAATGAAGGTGTTGTGCTCGATCACATCGAAGCCGGAAAAAGTATGTCTATCTACAAATATCTGAAACTGGACCAGATGGACTGCTGTGTCGCTATCATCAAAAATGCCCACAGCAATAAGATGGGCAAAAAAGATATCATCAAGGTAGAGTGTCCCATTGACGAGCTTGACCTGAATGTGCTGGGCTTTATCGATCACCGGATCACCGTCAATATCATCAAGGATGGCTCTATCGTAGAGAAAAAGGAGCTGAAGCTTCCGAAAAAGCTGACGAACATCATCCGCTGCAAGAATCCGCGCTGCATCACCTCTATCGAGCAGGAACTGGATCACGTATTCTTCCTGGCTGATGAAGAAAAAGAAGTGTACCGCTGCATGTACTGTGAAGAAAAATACCGCAGTTCCCGAAAGAAATAAAAAAACACAAAATTCATGGAGTCATAAAAGAGCCGCCGCAAAACGGTCACAGCAGCACCATCCGCTGCTGCACCGCTTTGAGGCAGCTCTTTCTATCTGTTTTCCTTCTGTTTTCCTTATTCTACTGTGCCTTTAGATCTTCTCATACTTCAGGAACTGATACTCCAGGTCAAAGTATGTCTGCTCGTCGCTGTCCGCTGTGATCTTCCAGTCCTCCATCTCATCCAGGTTCGGAAAATACGTATCTGCATCAAATACGTGGTCGATCTTAGTCACATGTGCCACACTGCAGTACGGCAGAAACTGACGGTAAACGGAACCTCCGCCAATGATATAGATATCATCGTCATTGTACTTTTTCAGTTCCTCCAGCGTCTCCTCCACCGTATGGCAGACTGTCGCCCCCTTCGCCTGATAATTGGAGTTGGATGTCAGAACAATATTTGTTCTGTTCCGCAGCGGCAGCCCATTTGGAAAAGATTCCAGCGTCTTTCTCCCCATTACGACCACCTTGCCCATAGTCGTCTCACGGAAAAATTTCATGTCAGAGGGAATGCTGACCAGCAGCCTGTTTCCGCATCCGATTCCCCAGTTTCTGTCTACTGCTACAATTAGATTCATTTTCTTTTCCTCCTGTATCCTTTCTTGTGTTTCAAACCTTTGGCCTGTGATTCCCTGTCACATGGTCTTCTCTGGTCACTGATTCTAATAGGAAGCAATCGTAATCTTTGATCCTGCCCCTCTCGCTCGAAACAGCGTCTTATACGTCTTTTTTCTGGAAGCCGGAACCCGGAACACTGCCCTGCTGCTGATCCCTTGGAATGCCTTGCTTCCCACTCTCTTTTTTGTGAGAGATGTTGATTTCACAGTAATCCGCGACAGATTTTTACACTTGTAGAACGCCTGTTTTCCAATCTGCTTTACGCTGGAAGGAATGACGATCTCCTTCAGATAACTGTTGTTCTTGAACGCTCCCGCTGATATCGCAACCACCTTATATGTAATTCCGTCCAGCGTCACAGAGGATTTGATGGTAACAGACGGAAGCTTCCTGTCTGTTGGTCCCGCATATGCGACTGTTCCGCCCTTCAGACCCGGCGTAATCACCTCATACACCGCTTCTGTCTTGCGGTCACTGATTTTCGTCCCCGCTGCGGGAGCTCCCAGCGCCTTAATACTCTGCGTTTTGATTTCGCCACACCGCGTGCATGTCAGCCGTTCCCAGCCTTCTTTCAGCGGAGTCGCAGCCACCTGAACCTCAGCCTCACCCCAGGAGTGCCCAAGAGGCTCCGTCACGTACTGCCGTCTGATCACAACTCCGCAGTCTTTACAGTGGCTTCCCTCCGTCAGCCCGGCCACTTCGCAGGTAGCAGCAATCGCAGGGTCTGTCACCTCTGTATGAGGAAGCTTGCCGTTTTCCACAGTTTTTGTCGCGTTACACATAGTACAGGTATATTTTACAAGCTCATCCTCTGTGCATGTGGCCTTGCGCACAATCACGCCTGCATCCCAGGAATGTTCCCCGAACTCCTCACAGAAATTCCCGTAATTAGGACGGCACACACCGTGAATCTCGCTCATATTTCTCGTACGCAGAACGACTGTACCCAGCTTCATTGATACGCCGTTGATAATATACGTCTTGTTGACATTTCCCTCAGTCGTCAGTATTTTTCCATCCTTGACTCCGCGACAGAGTGCTGTGTGGTCAAGGGACGTATTATCATCATCGGTCTCAACCAGCAGAATGTCGCCGGGACGAAGATCATTCAGGGAAAGAACGCCACTGGCACGTGTTTCACATCCACAGCCTGTATCCGTCACTCCTCCCTCCACAAGATAATAGCTGTTCCTCTGATAAAAAAAAGTACGAAATGTTAGAGCCGAATTTTTTGACGGAATAATCTCTTCCGGAATCTGTGCCTGTCTGGCACACCATGAGACAAACTCTGAACACCATGCGCGTCCGCTCTGCCCTGCCCAGTCAGAATATACAGTCTCCGACGTATCCGGTGACTCACGGTACCATTCCTGTGATTCTGCCACATTCAGCAGGTCAAAAATATACTTTCCCGTGAGAGCCGGAAGCGGTTTTGCCGGATCAAATGCGGCAAGCACTCTTATGGGCACCGCACAGATCAGGGCGGCAAGCATCAGCCCGCACAGCCCTCTGCTCATTTTCATGTATCTCCTTTTTCTGTCCCGTAAAAATTCCATATCAGTATTGCCTCACTTCTGTCTGATTACATTCTCGTCCATAATTACCGCTTTATCTCGTACACGTACAGCTCATGCAATGCCCGTGTCGCACAGATATACCGAAATTGTCCGAAATACGGATTATTTCTGTCTCCTCCCAGAATAAATACCTGATCAAATTCAAGTCCCTTTGCGAGATAAAATGTCGTCACTGTAATTCCCTTTCGGAACGATGAACTGTCCCTGTCAATATAGCAGACATCATCTCTCTTCTGCTTCAGGTACTGAGAAGCTTCCCACGCCTCCCGGGCTGTCATTGTGAGAACCGCAATCGTCTCAAACCGCCCTTCATTCTCACACACCTGCGCCAGGACGGCCTGCAGCGCTTCCTCACCGTAAGAAAAACTTCGCTCCTCCACATCCTTTCCGTGTCTCTGCAGAAATTCCGTTTTCTGCGTTTTTGCACCCGCTGCATATCCGGCGATCTCACAGGTATTCCGGTAACTCTTGTTCATCTCTATACAGCGCAGCCTTCTGCCAAAAATTTTTGCCAAAAACTTCTGCACATCTTTCTGCTTCACATCCACAGTCTGTGCCTTGTCTCCGAGAATCGTCATCCTGCACGGAAACAGCATCTCCAGAATCACATACTGCAGATAGGAATAATCCTGCATCTCATCAATCACCAGATGTTTGATATTTCTCCGGTCCTGATTGCGGCAGAGCCTGAACTTCAGGTACAGCATCGGATACACATCCTCGTAGCGCAGCACGCGCTTCTCATATGGCACATCCGGCAGCTTTTCCAGACCGTTATCCTCCAGAAACCAGTTGTAGATCCGGTAAATATCCGTAGTGACATACATACGCCTGAAACGCTCCTGAAGCTTCTGCTGCTCCTCCTCCGGAAGGCTTCTTCCATAAAGTGTCTCATACTCATCCACAAAACGCTCCAGGACCTCGTCCATCCGGTCAAGCAATGGAATATCCGGCAGTTTAAAGTAAAACAGTGAGAGCAGCTCTTCTGCCTTTCTCGTAAATCCGCGGTATTCCACATCGGCAAAATCAACGAGACGATCCTCCAGCTCAGCCAGAAATCCCTCCATGGCGCGCACACAGTCGGCGGACTGTTTCCATTCGTACAACGTATCTTTCTCATCCGACCATGAAGTACACTGTATTCTTTCCTCTATATAGTTGTACCTGTCCTCGCAGTCCGACACGATATCCCGCAGCTTCCGATACGCAAACAGATCAAAGCTCATCTCCTGGATATTCTCTTCTCCCAGCTCCGGCAGAACATGGGAAATATAGTCAGAAAATACACTGTTTGGGGACAGGATCAGAATATCTGAGGATTTCAGATGTTTTCTATCATGGTACAAAAGATACGCAATCCGGTGAAGTGCCACCGACGTTTTTCCGCTTCCGGCAACGCCCTGGATCACCAGTATCCGGTCCTCGGTATTGCGAATGATTGCATTTTGCTCCTTCTGAATCGTCCGTACAATGTTCTTAAGCTGCGCGTCCCCGTTCTCACCAAGCTCCTGTTTCAGGATCTCATCGTCGATCTTCACGTCGCTCTCAAACTCATAGATCATCCGGCCGCCGCGTATTTTGTACTGACGTTTTGCAGTGATCTCCCCGTCAAGTCTCCCGGCAGGCGCTTCATAATATGCCTCGCCCTGATCAAAATCATAAAACAGACTTGACACCGGAGCACGCCAGTCATAGATCAGAGGCACGCTGCCGGAGCGCTCCGCAAAGTTCCCCATTCCGATATAAAAACTCTCAGGTTCGTCCTCACCATCATACACAAAGTCCACACTGCCGAAAAACGGAGAATCCAGCATTTTCTGCAGCCTGTGCCGTTTCTTCAGACTCTCCTGGTTTGCGTTTACCTGAATCAGCAGCGCCTGCTGATTGTCGAAATTCTCGTATCCATACTGGTCCATCTCCGTATAGTTTTCCCAGTAGTATTCATTCATTTTCCCGATGTCCTTCTGTCCCTGCAAAATGACATCATCCGTCTCACAAAGCCGTTTCTTCAGCTTCTGCGTAACGATCTCCAGAAATTCTGTTCCTCTGCTCATCTTACACTGCCACCGGAATATTTTTGATCTGCGGTCCCGTCACGTAGTTTTCCACATGCAGGTCATCCACAGTAAATGCATAAAAGTCAGTCACATCAGGAGTCAGCCACACTTTCGGCGCCGGATACGTTTCCCGGGTAATCAGTTCCTTTACCAAAGGAATATGGCGGTCATAGATATGGGCATCCGCAATCACGTGAACCAGCTCTCCTGCCTCCATATTGCAGCACTGTGCCATCATGTGCACCAGCAGTGCATACTGCGCCACATTCCAGTTGTTCGCCGTAAGGACATCCTGGGAACGCTGATTCAGAATCGCATTCAGCGTCAGTCTCTCACTGCCCGGTTCCTTCGTCACATTAAAAGTCATGCTGTACGCACACGGGTAGAGATTCATCTCATGAAGATCTGCGTGTACGTAAATGTTCGTCATAATTCTGCGGCTGTACGGATTGTTTTTCAAATCATACAGGACACGGTCCACCTGATCCATCATTCCTTCCCGGTACTGATGCTTTACGCCAAGCTGATATCCGTATGCTTTCCCGATACTTCCGTTTTCATCCGCCCAGCTGTCCCAGATACCGCTGTTCAGATCGTGTATATTGTTTGATTTTTTCTGCCAGATCCACAGCAGTTCATCAAATGCGTTCTTCAGTCCGGTGCGCCGAAGTGTCAGCGCCGGGAACTCCTTTCTCAGATCGTAGCGGTTCACAACACCGAAACGCTTGATCGTATAAGCATACGAACCATCCTCCCATTTCGGCCGTACTTTTTCCCCTTCCGTACTCACTCCGTTTTCAAGAATATCATGACACATATCAATAAAAATATGATCTGCCAAACTCATTTTTTTCTTCCTTTCCTGCCAGATATTTCTGCATGTTTTGTATCAGTTTTCCAGTAACTTTTTACTCTTTCTCCGCAGCATCTCTGCACACATCCGTTCAGTGGTCCTTTGTCTGACCTTCTGTCTGACCTTCTGTCTGTCCGGTTTTCGCCGCCTCAAATGTCAGAATCAGTACAGCAGCTTCCCGACAGACGTATCCTCCGCAAAGCCTGATGCATTGTACAGAACCAGAAGATCTGTATAATTTTCATCTGCGATCAGCTCACTTAGCTTCTGATTATAGTAGCGAAGGTCAAGCATCGTAATCTTCTCAAAATTCTCCACCAGAAACGGTACGAAGCAGTGCGCATAGGAATCTTTTAGTACCAGCAGCTTTCTGCCATTGTCCGCCTTTGTTTCGATCTCCACCTTTGCGCTGTTGCCTCCGAAGAAGATGTCATATTTGCTCTTTGTATTGAGTGCAGAATAGTCATAGACGCTGTACTGCATCTCCGTCCCGTCATTTTTGCATACCGTATAAAACGGATCGCCGGACGGATGATACAGCTCAATGGAATCCTTCTGCGCAGAAATCCCAAGCTTTGACTGAATTGTCCCTTCGAATTCCGTCGTCACCGTCTCAATCTCATAATCACTGGCCTGCACCCGGGGAAATCCCTGTTGCTCTGCCCACTTCTGGTATACATAAAATGATGCCAGCGTCGTCCAGTGATGATCTGTACGGTAATAAATTTCCTCTCCGCTGTGCTCACGCAGGATCTCTCCCGCATCAAACCAGATCTCATCAGGCAGCAGTGCTTTCAGCTCAGAGAGATATGTCTCCTCATCGTACGGGGCAGCGAAGGCAGGCAGCTTATCCCGCAGAATATCCACCGCATTCGGGACAATCATTACCGTCATGTGCCCATCACCAAACTGCTCCTGATACTGTTGCACAAACTGCTGCATCGTCTGTCTGTTTATCGCTGCCATGTCAGAAGTAAAGACTCCCGTATGTTTTTCAATCAGATATCCGTCCTCTGCAAAGTAAATATCCTTGCTCTCCGTGCGCAGCATTGCCCGCTCCACAAGAGTCTTCACTCCAATCCAGCCGTCACGGGCAAAAAACTGATCCGTCAGATACGTTTCGTAATCCGCTTCAAATTCTCCGCTCAGCACAGTACTGACACTGACCTGCGGCTTCTGCGCAAGCGTTCTGTTCTCCGTCTCGGAATATTCTGTATCCGGCTTGATCAGTGTCGCTGCCGTAAATCCAAAAATAAGAATGCAGAACAGAGTAATAATGTTCCACGACTGCAGCTTATTCATACATTTCTTCATTCCTTTCGTCTCTTAGGTTGCAGACGGACACATCCGCTTTCACCTTTCCTCTCCGGTAATCTCCACATAATGCTCTGCGCATTTGAAGTGGAGGAGCTTGTACCCCACCTGATACAAGCAAGTCCCTGCCCGCCGCTTAATACTCTGCGTATTTGAAGTGGAGGGACTTGCCTGATTCGGTTAAAATCGAAAATACAAAAACGGATTGAAGGAAGCATCCACCAGCCATGCAATTGACAAAAGAAAAACTGCCGCATAAAATACACTGCGGACCACCGTCATTATTACATCATGCTCCTTCAGCCCAAGGCAGATTCTCTCTCCGATCCTTTTGGGCAGCGTGGTGCTTCCGACTCCCAGCATCACCAGGAGAATCACATTATTATAAAGAAGATATACCGTCTCAGTGTTCCAGAGTCCCTGTCCGTAGATTCCAAACAACGCTTTCAGGAAGGAAAGTCCCATACCCATGTCATCAAAAACAAACAGATTCCATCCGATCATGACAAAAAACATACAGTAAATATGCTGAAACACAGAAGGAAGCTTTTTCAGGTATCTGCCAAACAGGAATTTCTCTGCCAGCAGCAGAATTCCGTAATAGATCCCCCAGATCACAAAATTCCAGCTGGCTCCATGCCAGATGCCGGTCAGAAGCCACACGATGAGAATATTGCGGACGTGCTTCCACAGCTTCACACGATTGCCGCCAAGTGGGATATACACGTAATCCCGAAACCAGGTTCCAAGTGAAATGTGCCATCTTCGCCAGAACTCCGTAATACTCTTAGATATGTACGGATAATTAAAATTCTCCAGAAAGCGGAAGCCAAACATATGCCCCAATCCGATCGCCATATCCGAATAGGCTGAAAAATCAAAATAGAGCTGAAATGTGTATGCAGCAAGCCCCATCCATGCGGTCAGAACCGGAATTTCCGCAGCTGTCATGGACTGAATCGTATCCCACAGAACACCGGCATTATTTGCCAGCAGGACCTTCTTTGCAAGTCCTGTCATAAAACGGTGCACTCCAAGCGCAAACTCCTCTGCCGTTTCCTTCCTGCTGCGAAGCTGCTCATCTATTGTCTTATACTGTACAATCGGACCGGCAATAAGCTGAGGAAACATGACCACGTATGCCCCGAAGGAAATCAGATTCCTCTGGACTGCAGCCTCACCGCGGTACACATCAATCGTATACGACATTGTCTGAAATGTATAAAAAGAAATACCGATCGGAAGCGCCATATGAAGCAGTTCCATACCGGCTCCTGATACACTGTTGACTGTACTGATCACAAAATCGGCATATTTGAAAAATCCGAGCAAAGAAAGACTGACCACGGAAGATACAATCAGTGAAGCCTTCGCCAGGCGCATTTTTCCAAGACGCTTCATCCTGTCCACCATGATTCCGCCTGTATAAGAGACAAGAATGGAAACGATCATCAGTACAATATAGACCGGCTCTCCCCACGCATAAAACACGAGACTGAACAGAAACAGGATCAGATTTCGCAGGCTGCGCGGCACAAGATAATAACATAAAAGTACTGCCGGAAGG
>SFEV01000033.1 GCA_004557975.1 Lachnospiraceae bacterium | reverse complement strand
GCAGCTTCCATGCTGTGTGGTTTTGACAGTGCAGAGACAGCTGACAGCGTTATGCAGAAAATGCAGGAAGCAGGTGCTGCTGCGGCTGGTGTTTCCATGGACATGGGAATGAATGTGGATGTTGCTGTAAACATCGGTGACGGACAGACCACTTCCACTCTTGCAGTTGCCATGAGCGGAGATTTCGCAATCGATGCTTCCATGGATCCGTTCGGAATGAAGATGGACGGAAATATGAAAGTGTCCGCTCTCGGAGAGGGTGAGGAAATCACCATGAAGATGTACGGCGTGACAAACGATGCCGGAGAATTTGAGACATACGTATACACAGAGGACTCCACAAGCGGAGAAGCTGAATGGGCATACGACAAAGAAGAGGGCCTTGACATGGCTTCCCTGATGGAAATGTCCAAATCCATGGATGCTGCTGCCCTGTCTGAATGGGGACTGACATTTGAGCTTGCTCCGGAAGCAGCAGACGTAAACGGAACAGAGTGCTACGTGCTCTCCACAACAATGGATTCCTCCACACTGTCTTCCGTACTTGCAAAGGCATCTGAGCTTGCAGGTACAGACCTCACAGCAGATCAGGATGTAGCTGCTGCCCTTGCAATGCTGGAAGGACTGAAGCTGAATCTTTCCTACAACGTAGACACAGCGACATATCTCCCGGTATCCATGCATATGGATATGAACGGAAGCGACCTGACTACTCTGAACGCACTTGTACAGAGCATGATGGCAGATGAGGATTCTCAGACCACTGTTGAGATCGTTCTGAACGACGTATCTATCGATGTCACTACAGCTTACGGCGCAGTAGAGCCGATCACAGTTCCGCAGGAAGCACTCGATGCAGTTGCATCAGGAGAAGCTGAGAGCGTTGACGAGCTGGTTGAGGAAGTAGCTGACTGATAACTGACTGAAAATAAAGCGGAGCTGCGTGATACCTGATCAGGTATCTGCAGCTCCGCTTTTTAAGCGAATCAATTCTTTTATCCCGATATTTCTTCGAACTCTTCTTTCAGTCTCTCCATCAGATGTCCCTGTACATAATACAGCGTTTCAAAATGCATAAAGTCCAGAGAATTGCTGTCCCAGAGAAGCTGAAGCTTCGGCTCAAACTCATCGTCCCCGTCCCAGAAACGAAGCTGAACCGAAAAAAATGGAAATACCCGAAATTGCCAGCAGACATCTGCTCTGGCCGCTATGCCCGGCTGCTCTCCTCCCAGCTTCTCACAGGCACATCGAAGCCTTTCTGTATCCCCGGAAAACAGCTTTGCATATTTTCCTGTGAATGTATCGGTACCGGGACTGCTCATCGTCACCTGGAGCGCATAGATCGGACACCACTCGCGGGACAGCACGGGAATTCCCGCAGAATAACAGAGCACATCGTACAGACTCATCACAATCTGATAATCCATACACGGTACACTGTTTTTGCTGTCTTCTCCTCCGTGTTCACCTCCGGATAAACAACGGGATAAGAAGATTTCACCGGTCCTGCGCGAAATGCGGTAGATTCTGTTCAGAAACTCCAGATAAATCCACTGTTCATCACTGTCCAGATGAAATTTCCGTATCATCTTCTCCTGATCATAATTCAGAAAAAGCTTTCTTGCCATCAATACCTGTTTTTCATAATTCGATTCCATACTATTCCCCCATACTGTCTCTGCCTTTTTGAGGCGGAAAATCCCTGCAGCAGACTCTGTCGTGATACGGCTTCAGCAGACAGAATCATGCAGCAGCTCCAGCGCAACCTGCAGCCCCTGAATCACAGAATCCTTTTCAATATATTCTTCCCGCGTATGTGCACCTGCGCCCCGGCAGGTTCCGACACAGACAGACGGTATTCCCATGGAAAGGGGAATATTGCAGTCGGTCGAGACAGGCTCCGGAACCGGTACCTTTCCCGTAGCTGCAAACACCGCTATCTCCACCTGTTCAAACAGTCTCTCTCTGTCCTTCTGATTCACACCGCACTCGCAGGGCCGTTCTCCGATCAGTTCTGCTGACAGCACGCAGTCCTCCGGACACGCGCTCCGACAACTCTCCAGCGTTTTCTCAAATCTCTGCCGCATCTCCTCCAGGCCCGACGCATCATCTGAGCGGATCTCATAAAGAAGCTCCGCACTCTGGGCAATGGAATTCACCGATGTGCCGCCTGAAATCATGCCCACATTATACGTTGTTTTCCCATTCTCCGGCACCTGAAGCCGGTACAGCGCCACAATCAGCTCTGCGAGAACCACATTGGCGTTCGTATTGCCGAAACAGTGGTAGGAATGTCCTCCGGACGTGTGGGCCTTCACACGGTACCGCAGAGAACCGACAGCGCGGCACGTATAGGAATCCATCGTCAGATCCAGACCGTAAAATGCCCTGATCCGGCTGCCGAAGACGGAACAGATTTCTCTTGCCCCCTTCAGGTTACCCAGACCCTCCTCCCCGACATCACAGACAAACAGCACACCGTACTTTCCCGTGTCCGGCCGGTACTTTGCCGCATACGCAGCCGTCATCAGCAGGACAGCCAGATTTGCTGTGTTGTCTCCGATACCGGGACAGCAGATTCTGCCGTCACTTTCCGCAAGCGGCAGCTCCGTCTCATCCGGAAATACAACATCCATATGGGCGGCAAAGACAATCAGAGGACCATTTCCACTTTCGCCGTACGGATAAATCACATTCCCCGCCGCATCCATATATGTCTCTTTCGCTCCGTGTGCCAGAAGCCATTCCATACAGTACTTTGCCCGCCGCTCCTCTTTTCCGGTCGGAGCAGGAATGCGCGCAAGCGTCACAACCAGCTCATGCAGCTGTTGACTGTGCTCCCGGATATATGCCTGAAATCTGTCATCTGCCATATTACTTTCCCCCGTCCCTGTCTCTTTCCGGCGCTCAGAATAATCCTTTTATCAGAAAGAAAATCACCGGCACTGCCAGAGCCGGAAGCATGTTCAGCGCCTTGCAGTCCTTGATCTTCAGAATTCCAAGGCCTGAGCTTGCAATCAGAACGCCTCCCACAAGGCACAGTTCCGCAATCATTTCCTCTGAGAAGAATGAGCCTGACAGGTTCCTCGCAATCAGATAGATGGCTCCCTGCCAGCAGAACAGTACAGGCGCCGCCAGCGCCATCCCGATTCCGTAGGTGGATGCAAGCACTGTGGAAGTTACGAAATCAAGGGTCGCATTGGTAAACAGATACGTGTTGTCACCGTGCAGCGCGCTCATCACCGGACCCATAATTGACAGTGTCCCGATGCAGTAGAGCAGGATGCCTGTGGAGAGTCCCTGTCCCAGCTTTGACCTGGAATACTTTCCCACCAGTCCCTGAAACCTGGCATCCACATCCAGAATTGTTCCGATCAGGCTGCCCAGTGCAAGGCTGACAATGAACAGCACCGGGTACTGACTCTTCGACATGTTTGACACGACCGCATTGATGCCGAGTGCCGTCGCCGCAAGTCCCATCGCCGTATACAGCGCATCCTGATACTTTTCCTTTATTCCCTTTCGAAGCACGCTTCCCAGCACGCTCCCCGTCAGAATTGTCCCCGTATTTACAATTGTGCCAAGCATTTCCTTATCCTCTGCTTTCTCTGTATTTACTCCATATTTTATTAGTTTAACATGCCGTCTTTTGATTGTGAAGCTTTATCACGCATATCAACAGGATTTTTCCATTTTTTGCATGGTTCCATCCGTAATTACATATAGTGGAATAAAGAAAACATGAAAAGGACAGCACATGAAAAGGGATAAATATCACGTGACATGGTACACACTGAGAGGATCAGGTCTCGTTTGCCTGTGCGGCCTTTTATTTCTGTGCGGATCGTATCTGGCAAGTCCCGAAAGCATCACGGTCAGCAGCATGGTGAACGGGCGGGAGCTCCCTGTATACTGTGTTCAGACAGAAAAAAAGCAGGTGGCACTCAGTTTCGATGCAGCCTGGGGCAATGACGATACGGAAACTATCCTGAAAATTCTCGACGCTTATGGTGTGAAGGCCACGTTCTTTATGACAGGCGGATGGGTGGACCATTACCCGGAGGACGTGAAAAAGATTGCAAAGGCAGGACATGATCTGGGAAATCACAGCCAGAACCACAAACATATGACCACTCTTTCGAAGGCGGAAATCCAGAGTGAAATTCAGGAGGTGCACGAAAAAGTAAAAAATCTGACAGGGCAGGATATGAACCTGTTCCGTGCTCCCTACGGTGATTATGATAATGAACTGATTGAGACGGTGAAGCTCTCCGGATATCTCCCGATTCAGTGGGATGTGGATTCGGAGGACTGGAAAGATTACGGTGTCGATTCGATTATTCAGAAGGTCACGCAGCATAAGCATCTGGGCGGCGGTTCCATTATTCTGATACATAACGGCGCTAAGTATACAGCCTCCGCTCTGGAAACCGTGATCACCACACTGCGTGATCAGGGGTATGAATTTGTCCCCGTATCCGAACTGATTTACTGGACCGATTATCATATGGATACGGAGGGGCGGCAGATTCCTGACTGATGTCTTCCGGAGTTTTATTTACAATTTCTTTTTCCGCCTTTTAAGAATCTTTTCATTTTTTCTCTGTCTTTCTGTGTTAAAATATGGCTATAACAGATATAAATCAGTACATTCAGAAAATATACAGAGAGAAAGGATGAGGGGTATGAAGAGAGGATCATTGTTTTTTGGTTTTTTGACGGCAGCGGCCGGATGCCTGTTTATGGGGATGACGGTCATGGCAGACGGGGACCGGTTTGCAGGCAGCTCCACCTACCGGGATGAGAACGGAAACATCTGCGTGGATTTCGACGAGGTACAGGTCTACCTGCCGTCCGACTGGTCAGGCAAATGCCAGATGTCACCTTCCGGTGATGAGGTCGCCTTTTATCAGACAAAATCCCGTAAGCTGTATACGGAGGAACTGGGATTTCCCAACGGCGGATGGCTGTTCAGTCTCGCTTACAGCGATGAGCTGGATTTTCTCGATCTTCCCAGTTATTCTGTGCTGGGGAATGCAGACGGAGGAACGTACTATATTGTCTACCCCACCGATGTGCAGGGTTATGTGGAGAACAGCGAAGCCATGAGCGAATACTGCTCCATGAACGAGGATATCCCGTGGATCGAGACGAATATCTGCCTGGCAAATGAAGACGAGTCCATTGATTTCTTTACAGACAGTGAATATATCCTGCCGCTGAGCTCCACCTCCTATCTGACAGAAGACGACATATCTGATATGGACGCAGATGATCTCCAGATGGCAATCAATGAAATTTATGCGCGTCACAACCGCAAATTCGTTCTGCCGGAAGTACAGTCATACTTCAATTCCCGGTCATGGTACGACGGATTTATTGAAGCCGAAGATTTTGATGTCAGTGTCATGAACGCATACGAGGGTGCAAATATCTCCCTCCTGGCAGATCGCCTGAATAAGGTAAAGGCAAATCCCCAGATTATCACTGTACCGGAATCCGACACAAAGGACTGTTACGGCATGATTATTGAAGCCGGAGACGGATATTTCCGTGTACGGCAGGAGGACGGCTCTGTGATACAGTTCTGGTATGAATACGCCGATCTGGATGATATGGGTATTGCAGCCAACCAGCTGAAGACCGGGGCCATCACAAGCCTGATCTATGACGCAGAATCTTATCAGGCACTGGAGATTCTGATCTTCTGATCTTCGGGCAGATCCGGACAGAAAATATCTGCCTCTGAACTGCAGTACAGGTTTGCGCAGAAAATGCCTCTATGCGAAATAAAACTATGCGAAATAAAACAGGCAGACCGGACATGGTGTTTTGTGACTGCACCGTGTCTGTCTGCCTGTCTGTTTTATTTCTGTTTCTGAATATTTACTCTCTGAATGTAATCTTTCCTGTCTTCTCGTCCATTCTCTCCACGATCGCCAGTGACTCCAGATGAATACCGCGTGAACGGATCAGGTCTCCGCCTACCTGAAAGCCCTTCTCAATCGCGATTCCGGCGCCGACCAGAGTGGCACCTGAGAGTTCCACCAGCTCAGCCAGTCCCTCCAGCGCTTTTCCATTGGCAAGGAAATCATCGATCAGCAGAACCTTGTCATTCTTTCCGAGAAATTCCTTAGATACGATAATATCATATACGCGGCCGTGCGTGTAGGATTCCACGCGCGATTTATATACATCCCCGGCAATATTCTTTGTCTGCGTCTTCTTCGCAAAAACAACAGGCACATGGAACTCCTCGGCAACCACACAGGCGATTCCGATTCCGGAAGCTTCTATTGTCAGGATTTTGTTGATCTCCTCTCCTTCAAAACGCTTCTTGAATTCTTTCCCCATCTCCCTGAACAGCGCCGTATCCATCTGATGGTTCAGAAAACTGTCCACCTTCAGTACATTGCCCTCTTTTACTTTTCCGTCCTTCTGAATTCTGTCCTTTAATATCTGCACCTCTGCACCCTCCGTCACGTAGCTTTTCTCTTTTGCTATCTGCATCTGTACCGTACATTTTACTTGTATCTATCCTAAAATGCAAGGGACTGGATAAAATTAACTGCAAAAAATTTTCCATGCGCAGCCGGGTGCCCTGTCACTCCAGATCCAGTACTTCCTTTGCCTGCGCAAGCCTGGTTTCAAACTGGCTGTAAAAGCTCACATCAGCTTCATACGGCCTGATATAAAACAGCTTCAGGAGAAACAAATTTATATTCTTTACGGATGTATCATCTTCCTCCACGGCCAGACGTGCTTCCACATCCTCCAGAAAACAGTGCCACGCACAGATAAACTGCTCATATCGGTTCAGTTCCGGCGTGTCCACCCATTTTTCCACCTTTACCTTCGTCTTATTGGGCGCGGGGCACTCATGTATCTGCAGAAAATACCTGAAGGAACGCTGCCCTTCCCCGGATGTTTCATAGTACCGGCCCAGAGGAAACAGGCGGCAGATACCGGGGCGCTGCGGATGAATGCTGCACCTTCCCTCCCGGCTCAGAAATCCGCATGTCTCTGTCTGCCCGCTCATCTTAAGATTCGGAAGAATGACTCCATCCACAACATTCAGCTCAATCTTGTCCGCCATCAGAGTCTCAAAGGTATTTCCCGTGCCGACAGTCAGCCGGAACATATCAAGGGGGTCAAGGATCACAGAATTACCCATTCCGCTGCAGCATGCAGAGCAGCCGCGGCAGTCGCCGCAGCCCGCACGCACCATATCGTTTCTGGTATACAGTCTTCCGTCTGAAATTTCATCAAGACTTACTTTTCGCTTCATATCAGATCCCTGTAAACCTCTTATTTTACGGTAATCAGCTCATACTGGTCGCTGCCGATGCCAATCTTCACCGCATGCTCAATACACGTCTTCCAGTTTGTATTCGGGGAAACCATGCCGAAATGATCACGGTGTTCGTGGTCATGCTCATGATCGCTGAATGCCTCACCGAGCAGACTGTCGCGAATCGGAGTCTGACGGTTGACTGCATCCGCGCATGCGACATCGAGAGCCACCGGGTCAAAGGATGCAAACATTCCCACATCCGGCACAATGGCAGCATCATTCTCAGCGTGGCAGTCACAGTACGGCGATACGTCGATCACAAGACTGATATGGAAATTCGGTCTGCCATGGATCACTGCCTTTGTGTACTCCGCGATCTTGCAGTTCAGGATATCGTTGGACTCATCACTTGCCGGACAGACCGCGTCTTTCGGGCAGATCGCAATACAGCGGCCGCAGCCGACACATTTATTGTGGTCAATGGATGCTTTCTTGTCTGTAATCGACGGTGCATCGTGAGCACAGATTTTGATACAGCGGCCACAGCCGATGCAGCGGCTCTGAGCCACGTGCGGCTTGCCGGCACTGTGCATCTCCATTTTTCCTGCACGGGAGCCGCAGCCCATACCGATATTCTTCAGAGTGCCTCCGAATCCGGTCGCCTCATGTCCCTTGAAATGCGTCAGGGAAATAAAAATATCTGCATCCATAACGGCACGCCCGATTTTTGCCTCTTTCACGTATTCTCCGTCCTCTACCGGAACGCGGACATCATCCGAACCCTTCAGTCCGTCTGCGATCAGCACGTGGCATCCTGTCGCGTACGGCACAAATCCGTTTCCGTACGCGGAGTCAATGTGATCCAGGGCGTTCTTTCTTCCGCCGACATACAGCGTATTGCAGTCTGTCAGAAACGGTTTTCCGCCCAGCTCCTTCACCACATCTGCAACTGCCTTTGCATAGTTCGGCCGCAGAAATGCAAGATTGCCCGGCTCGCCAAAATGAATTTTAATTGCCGCAAACTGATTGTTGAAATCAATTTCCCCGATACCTGCTGTCCTGATCAGACGTTTCAGCTTATCCAGCAGATTATCTCCGCTCTTTGCTCTTAAGTCCGTAAAATATACCTTTGATTTTTCCATGATAACCTCCCATATTGTAATATTCACATTCTGATACCTGTGGATTTCTCCGCATTTCACGCTTACGAAATCCTGATTATTTCAGCTCCGAGAAGGTGCGCATCTTCCTCCTGATGCGATACGACCAGGAGCGTCCGTCCGCTCCGGTACTCCAGAACTGCCGCAATCAATTTGTCTTTTGTCTCTGTATCCAGCCCCGTAAAGGGCTCATCCATAATCAGGAAATCCGACTTTACCGCAAGTGCCCGCAGCACGGCCACACGTCGCTGCATACCGCCGCTGAGCTCACCCATCGGACGATGCCATGCCTCCGGCTCAAGGAGACCGTCCAGAAGCTTCTCCGGTTCGGTCAGAAGACCATCCCTCCCTGCTGCCAGGCGGATATTTTTTACTGCATCCGCGTATTCACAGAGGCGATTTTCCTGAAACACAGCGCTGATTCGTTTATGCTCCAGCCCGGAGATACAGCCGGTCTCCGGTACATTTTTCTGTGCCGCAATCCGGCTTTCCTCTGCCCGGCCCGGTCTCTTATGTATCATCGTCCGACTCTCATCCACTCCATCCGGCTGCTCCAGCCCCATCAGTATCCGCAGCAGTGTCGTCTTGCCGATCCCGGATGCCCCCATCAGGCAGTAAATTCCGCCCTCTTCAAGCTGCATGGTAAACCGGTCCAGCACTTTTCTGCCATTGTATGATTTTGAAACAGCTTTTACCTGAATCATCTTCCGCGCCTCACATCAAACATCCCCAGCACCAGAAGAAACAGGTGCTCCAGCACTCTGCTGATCACAATAATCACCAGGGTCCAGGCAAACAGCTCCGCTGTACTGAGATAGATTTTTGCCATATACAGCTTTTCGCCGATCGACCGATCCGGAACACCGATCACCTCAGCCGCAACGCCTGATTTCCACGCCATACCGAATGCAATTCTGCTGGCAGAAATGAGGTATGGCATCAGTGCCGGACGATAAATGTACAGAAAAGTACGCATCGGCCCTATCCGGAACACCCGCGCCATCTCAAGCATTTTCTCATCCGCAGATTTCATCCCCTGAAGTGTATTCCGGTAAATGACCGGGAATACCACAATCAGGCTGATCAGCACAGAAAGATTCTCCGATCCGATCCAGATCAGTGCCAGGATGACAAAGGATGCTACCGGCACCGACTGCAGCAGACCGACCGCCGGCTCCAGAAATTCTCTCAGCAGGCCACAGCGGTCCGCCAGGATTCCCATCAGAACACCGAGCACAAAGGCTGCCAGAAATCCTCCGCATATCCGCATTGACGAGCGGCAGACCGTTACCCAGAATTCCACTTTCACAGCCTGACCGGCCAGAGCCGCGGCGACCTCAGCCGGTCCCACAAAAATAATTCTTTTATTAATCACCATCGCAGCAAGCTGCCACAGCAGAATCCAGACTGCAATGATAATGACCGTTCGATACTGCTTTTTCATGAATTCCTGATTACTCTGCCATATAATAGAAGTCTTCTCCCGGAAGCGCTCCGCCCACAGAAGCAGGCTCCATCCCGTGAAGCACCTCCAGATATCCGCCCAGTGCTTCCTTCATCTCCTCACCGTCAATAAATGTAATGTTGCAGAACGGAATTGCCTTCTCCGCTATCTGTGCTTTCGGAACAATGCCGAGCTCTGCAATCAGCTCAGATGCCGCTTCCGGATTTTCATTTGTAAATGCTGCGGAAGCTTCGTGGTCAGACAGGAAATTCTTAACCTGCTCCTCATGCTCTTCCAGATACTCTGTACGCACAATCGTCACACCGGTCACGAGACTGCTTCCGCCTTCCTCCTGTACAGCTTCCCATTCCGCCATCAGATCCAGCACTGTCTTCAGATTTTCATTCTGCATTCCGGCCACCGTCACGAATGGCTGCGGCAGCAGACCGATGGCTGTATCATCCTCTGTCAGCACGGAAACCACCTCTGTGGCCTCCGACTTGTACTCAAGTGTAACATCCTCCGTTGTCAGACCATGCTGCGCCAGCAGATACTGGAGCACGAAATCCGGTGTGGTGCCTTTCCCCGTCAGGTACACGGTTCTGCCCTTCAGATCCTCGATAGAAGTGACGGAATCTCCCGTCTCCACAACATAGAGAACGCCCAGCGTGTTGATGTCAATGACCTTTACGCCGCCTTCTGTCTTGTTATAAAGAACACTGGCTACATTTGCAGGCAGAAGCGCAATATCCACATCCCCGCCAATCACCATGGCTGTCAGCTCATCCGCTGCCGTCACCATGTTTTTCTCATACGCATTTGCGTTCTCGTCCGTCTGTTCTCCCGTTCCGAGAGAAACAATTCCCATGGAAGTAGGTCCCTTCAGGGCACCTACACGAACTGTCTCCTGCGCGGATGAAGTCATTCCGCATGCAAGCACTCCTGTAAGAAGCGCTGCGACACCTGCTGCCATACGTTTTTTCATTCCCATTTCCCCCTTCTCTTTTCTGTACACTTTTCCATTACCATGCATTCACCAGGAATGCTGTATATCCACTGTCCTATACCTGCCAGACTGCATGCCTGCCAATCCTCACGCCTCCATCAGAAACGCCGTATATCCCTTCACTGCCTCATACACATCGGCCTTACTCGTCACTTCCATCGGCGCATGCATATTCAGTACAGCCACGCCGCTGTCGATCACTTCCATACCGTACAGTGCGGAGATGTAAGCGATTGTTCCGCCTCCGCCCACATCGATCCTGCCGAGCTCCGCCGTCTGGAAGGCCACACCGTGCTTTTCCATCATCCCGCGGATCGCCGCAATATACTCTGCATTCGCATCGTTGCTTCCGTTTTTTCCTCTTGATCCGGTAAACTTGTTGAACACAAGACCGTGTCCGAAGTATGCACTGTTCTTTTTCTCAAAACAGCCTGCAAACAGCGGGTCGTACGCCGCACTGACATCGGAAGACAGCATCCGGCTGCGGCTCAGGCATCGGCGCAGGTTCAGCTCACTGTACTCACCGGCACAGTCCATGAGCTCTGCCACTGTATTTTCAAAGAATCTGGACTGCATGCCTGTGGCACCGACACTTCCGATCTCCTCTTTGTCCACCAGCAGACAGCAGCATGTGCGCTCCTGAACAGGAACCTTCAGCTGTGCTTCCAGAGATGTATATGCACAGACACGGTCATCCTGTCCGTACGCCATGATCATACTGCGGTCCAGTCCGCAGTCTCTCGCCTTGCTGGCCGGAACAATCTCAAGCTCTGCGGAGAGGAAATCCTCCTCCTCAATACCGTACTGCTCCTTCAGAATTGCGAGAATGTTGGCCTTTACTGCTTCCTTCTCTTTCTCCTTGTCCTCTTTCTCCTCCTGTACCAGCGGACGGCTTCCAACGAGAAGATCCAGATTCTCACCCTCAATTACGAGACGTGCCTTCTTATCCATCTGGTCTGCCGCCAGATGAATGAGCAGATCAGAAACAAATACGACCGGATCATCCTCTTTCTCTCCGATACAGATCTTAACCGTACTTCCATCCTTCTTCGCCACGACACCGTGAATTGCCAGAGGAATCGTCACCCACTGATATTTCTTGATACCGCCGTAATAATGGGTGTCAAGGTATGCCAGCTCCGTATCCTCATACATGGGATTCTGTTTCAGGTCAAGACGCGGCGAGTCAATATGTGCGCCCAGAATACGCATACCTGTATACAGCGGCTGGCGGCCGATCTGGAACAGTGCCAGCATCTTGTTCATGCACACATCATAAACCCTGTCACCCGCCTTCAGTGTCTCCCCTGCTTCTCTTACCTCAGCAAGGCTTCTGTAACCCTCGGCTCTTGCCAGGCGCACTGCCTCATCCACACACTCACGCTCCGTCTTTCCTGCATCCAGAAACGCTTTGTATCGCCCGGACAGAGACTCCAGCTCTGTGAGCTGCTCCTGCGTATATGTTTTCCAAACATTTTCCTGTTTCATTATTAAATATCCTCCTGTCAGCGTATATTTTTATCAGTTTTTCTGTCATCTATGGACTATTATAGCTTCTTTTTATACATTTGTACATGAAAAAGTGTGCTTTTACAGGAGACGAAGTTTCCCATACATTCAGGAATGCCACCGGCATTTATCTTCTTCCAAAATAAAAAATGCCGGATGTGAGCTGTCTCCAGCTTTTCCGGCATTTCCATTTCGATATATTCCAATAATTATACAATACCCTGTGCCATCATCGCATCTGCAACTTTCTCAAAGCCTGCGATGTTTGCACCTGCAACGTAGTTGCCCTCTACTCCGTAGCGCTTTGCTGCGTCAGAAATCTTTGCGTAGATATCATTCATCATCTGCTGAAGCTTCTCGTCCACTTCCTCGAAGGTCCAGCTCATACGCATGCTGTTCTGGCACATCTCCAGCGCGGAAGTTCCTACGCCGCCTGCATTGGAAGCCTTGCCCGGCAGGAACATCACTCCCTGCTCAAGTAAGAAGTCTGTCGCTTCACGTGTGGTCGGCATGTTTGCACCTTCAGCCACTGCGATACATCCATTTGCTTTCAGTGTCTTTGCGTCATCAAGGCTCAGCTCATTCTGTGTTGCGCACGGAAGAGCGATGTCACATTTGATGTTCCAGATGCCCTTGCCTGCTGTGTAGACAGCTCCTGCCACCTCGTCAGCATACTCTTTGATTCTTCCGCGGCGTACTTCTTTGATTTCTTTTATGATGTCGACCTTGATGCCCTCCGGATCATAGATAAAGCCGTTGGAATCACTCATGGCAACTACCTTTGCACCGAGCTGCTGAACTTTCTCTGTTGCGTAGATCGCAACGTTTCCTGAACCGGATACAACGGCAGTCTTTCCTTCGATATCAACGCCGTGATCCTTCAGCATGGCATTCAGAATATATACAAGACCGTAGCCTGTTGCCTGTGTACGCACGAGAGATCCGCCCCATGTCAGACCCTTGCCTGTCAGAACGCCCTCATACAGACCTGTCAGTCTCTTGTACTGTCCATACAGATAACCGATTTCTCTTCCGCCTACGCCGATGTCTCCCGCAGGTACATCCTGGTCAGCTCCGATATATTTGGAGAGCTCTGTCATGAAACTCTGGCAGAATGCCATAACCTCGCGGTCAGATTTGCCCTTCGGGTCGAAGTTGGAACCACCCTTGCCGCCGCCGATCGGAAGTCCTGTCAGAGAGTTTTTGAAAATCTGCTCAAATCCGAGGAATTTCAGGATACTCTGGTTTACAGACGGATGGAATCTCAGACCTCCCTTGTACGGTCCGATTGCACTGTTGAACTGGATACGGTATCCTTTATTGATCTGTACCTTGCCATTATCATCTACCCACGGAACCTTGAATGAAACGATTCTCTCCGGCTCAACGAGACGCTCCAGCAGGCTCACTGCACGGTACTTCTCCTCGTTTGCATCAATGACAAGCTTCAGAGAATCAAGTACCTCTTTCACTGCCTGGTGGAATTCCGGTTCACCCGGATTCTGCGTTACGACGCGGTCATAAATCTCATCTGTGTAAGACATAAAATTTGGCCCCCTTGCCTGAAAATAAATTTTTAATAAACTTTTCGACTGATTATACATCATGTATGCGTGTTTGGCAAACATTTTTCGCATCCTCACGTTAAAGTTTTAGCATAATGATGTATTTTTAGGGAAAATCATAATGTTTTCTGTAAATTTTTCGGCGCCCGGCAGAGTTCTGCTTCTGCCGGGCGCCGTATTTCTTTGTGTTGTCAGATAAAATTACACCAAAATTTTGTTTTACAGGATTATTTTTGCCAATTAATTCTCCACATAATCACTCAATGCTCCGAGGGTAAGTGTCACAGTCTTTTTCTTTACTTCACCGTTCTCCTGGTAGCTGACCTCCACCGGAACCTCTTCGCCCGCTGCATAATATGCAAGCTTTGTGCGCAGATCATTCATAGTGAGGACACTGCTTCCGTCGAATTTTGTGATGACGTAACCCTTGCGCAGACCTGCATCATCTGCCGGACCACCTTCCTGTACCTCTGTAATATAGATACCCTTCGGAATGCCGTACAGCTCAGACAACTCGTCGGATACGCCTTCACCGGAGATACCGATAAATGCGCTGTCTTCCTCGGCAACTGTCTCCGTCCTTGTCTTCTTGTTCATCAGATCCTCAAGAATCGGCTTTGCGTAGGAAATCGGGATTGCATATCCCATGCCTTCCACACCTGTCTCAGCTGCCTTTGCAGAGTTGATACCGATGACACGTCCGTTCATGTCGAGCAGTGCACCGCCGCTGTTGCCGGGGTTGATAGCCGCATCTGTCTGAATCAGCTCTGCACTGTAGCCGTCCAGATCAATCGTACGGTTCAGCGCACTGACAATACCTGTCGTCACAGACTGTCCGTATCCAAGCGCGTTTCCAATGGCCACAACCTGTTCTCCGACACGGAGACTGTCGGAATTGCCGACCTCAGCAATCCTGATCTGATCCATCGTATCACCGGAGATGTCATCCAGCTTCACTGCCACTACCGCCAGATCATTGGATGCATCCGTACCTTTTACGGTTGCTTCATACACCTCATCATCGACGAAACCGACAGTAATCTCTGTCGCACCTTCCACAACGTGATTGTTCGTACAGATCAGAAGCTCCTCATCATTTTCTCCAATAATAATACCGGAACCGCAGCTCTCGCTCTCGTACGTATATGTGCCGCCTCTTCCGCCTCTGCCGTATCCAAATCCGTATCCATATCTGCCGTAGAGTCCGAACAGGTCCTGTACCTCCTGTACGGATTTATTTGTGATAGATACAACTGCCGGCATTACTTTCTCAGCCACATCGGCCACACCTGTGATCTGTCCGTCTACAAGAGTCTCTTCTTTTTCTTCGTCTGCCGTGGAAAGAAGCGTGTAGTCAGAAGCAGGTACTTCTGCCGCATCCTTTTTATCTGTGAAGCCTGTCAGCCCTGTTATGACACCCACTGTCAATGTTCCCGCACACAATAATGAAATCAATGTTTTTTTCTTCATAAAAAATGCCTCCCTTTTATATGAATCAAACAACTGTCTGTTACTTTTCCCTTTTACAGTTGAAAGTATAACCGCGCCTTTTGATGGAATTGTGACAGAATTATGTTTATTCTGTGAAAAACACCATGCCAAACCATGTGACAACATTACTTCCGTTCATAAATTCAATTCCGGCCTGCTCCGCAAGAAGCGGAACAACAATCCCGTACCCCTCCACGCATGGGATCATTTCCCCGGGATGGCGGCAGGGCTCATCCGGATACGCGCACTTTCCGCAGATGGCGCAGGAATCACCGGAAAGCGCCAGTGTCTGCCCTGTGTACTGCTGCAGAATATGACGTATCCCGCGCGTGACCTCCTCGTGTTCCTTCCTTGTCGCAAGCGTCTCTTCCATATTTTCAATATCCTGCACTTCGGCAATGGTTGTAAACACAAGCGCCCCGTCATACGATTCGCACACGATACGGCATTCCTCCACCGTCCCGACTCCCGGCGGGCATGCCCAGCTCGAGCCATATCGCGGACACTCCTCCCGGCAGATGCTGCGGACTCTCTCTGAGAACGGGATTTCCCCGCCTGCAAGCCACGCATACTGTACCACAGGCAGCCCGGATAACTTTTCTTCTATTTCACTTCTAATTTCGTCTGTCATTTTATCCTCCGTTTGTGTTTCAGGATCTTACGTCCTCTCACCCGATATGTTATTCTACATCACCCCCGGAAACTTCGCAATCAATTGTATCACAATTCATCTGTTCTGAACCAACTTTCCAGAGTAACTGTTCACATGCGCCATGCAGGCCACAGACCGCCTGTGGCTGAACTGTAACTTTCCAGAAAGAGCAACTTGCATTTTTCGACATTTATTGTTATCTTTAAGGAAATTATTTTTTAACAGAAGGGGCCAAAACCGATCATGAGTTTAGCTTTAAAAGGACTTCTCGCAATATTCTGGCTTATTGTCGTTCCGACTGCCGCCGGGATTTTGTTTCTCAGAAAAAAAGAAGCTTTTACTTTGGGGGAATGCTTTCTTACAGGGTATCTGTTTCTGTTTGCCGCCGCAGAAATCATGGCCCTTCCCATGATTCTTCTGCACGTCCCGCTCCATCTCCTTGTATGGTGCTACGGGGCTGTGGCTGCCGGTACGGCACTCTGCGGCATATTCTGTCTCCGAAAGCAGACATTTCCGTCTGTTTTTTCAGTGCGTGAGAGATTCCGCAGCGCCTCTCCCTTTTTCTGGTGTGCGCTGATTCTCATCGCAGTGCAGATCTGTATTGTCGTTTATTTTGCACATTTTGATGCGGACGATGCATTTTACGTGGGGACGGCCACTACCTCTGTCGAGACGGACAGTATTTTTGTTGTCAATCCATATACAGGACTGAATTACAGGAACCTGCCCAGCAGATACGTGCTGTCACCGTTTCCGATTTTTCTGGCGGTGATCAGTCAGCTCTGTGCGGGGCTTCATCCTGCCATTATGGCACACACGGTATTCCCCCCTGTCTTTCAGCTCATGTCGTATCTGGTCATTTACCGGATCGGCTGTAAATGGTTCAGAAACAACAGCCACAAAAGTGGAATCTTCCTTTACGTTGTTGCCGCTCTGAACAGCTTTGCGACGTATTCCACTTACAATTCGGGCAGCTTCCAGATGATCCGCATCTGGCAGGGAAAAGCGCTGCTGGCCGCCGCGCTGCTTCCGCTGCTTTTGTATCTGTCGCTCTCCATTGTGATGGAGGAGAAACCGGAGTACCCGTGGGGTCTGCTTTTCCTGGGAAATATTTCCTGCTGCCTGCTTTCCTCTATGGGGATCATCCTGGCGCCGATTCTGCAGGGAGTTTTTGCACTGCTGGCGTTGATCCGCTTCAGAAGTCCCGGCAGATTCCTGAAGGCGCTGCTGTGCTGTCTTCCGTCTGTTCTGCTTGGAATAATTTATATTTTTATTGCCTGACAGCAAAGAATAACTTTTATCTTTTATTACGAATCAACTGGGAGAGATCTTTATGAAAGAAATCATGGAATGGACCGTCTCCATATGGAACAGCTACTGGGGAGACGGATACGTGCAGTATCTGCTGCTGATCGCCGTCATCTGCCTTCTTATATGGAAGCGGAAGGAAAACAGCATCCGACAGATACTTCCCTATGTGTTTACTGTCCTTCTGCTGTTCCTGTGTCCGCTGTCCGCCAGGGTAATCCAGAAATGTATCGGACAGGACGTATACTGGAGAGTCCTGTGGCTTCTTCCGGCCACACTGGTCATCGCACTGGCATGCGCGGAATTTCTGCATATCCGGATGTCCCGTCCCATACGCTTTATTACGGTACTTCTGCTTACGGGTCTGACTGTATTTTGCGGGAAAACGCTGCTGGATTCAGGACAGTATGTAAAGGTGCATAATTATCAGAAGGTTCCGGACGAGGTGGCTCACATCTGCAATATGATCCGCGAGGACGCCGGGGAGTCTGAAGTCTGCCTGGCTACCGACGAAAATATTTCCCCGTACATAAGAGTGTATGATCCGTCCATCACCATGCCTTACGGCAGACGCGGCAAAGGTGCCATAACTAAAAATACGCTGGCTCTGTACCGCGCAGTTCACCCGGAAGGGCGTGTAAAATACAAGCAGATAGCCCGGCTGGCCAATGCTTCCGGCTGCAATTACCTTGCCATTGTCCTGAACGACCGTTTTAAGCAGTCTTACGTGGAGCAGTTCGGCTACCAGCAGATCGGAACCGTCAATAATTACGGGATATTCCGGCTGACAGAAACGGAATCGTAAGGACAGAAAGATCAGGCAGCCCGCCGCGACAAGTTCCGGACTCACAGGTCTGTGTGAAATCATATCTGCCATGAAAGGAGATTTATGAATTACCAGCTTCCTCTTATTGCAGGCTCCATCGTCCTGTATCTTTTTATTTATTATGCCGCAGGCTCCATCGTCGTACGCCTTTTTCCTGCCGACGATTTTTCCATAGCACGGACGTTCCTGCTGGGCTTCTTCGCCTGTTTTTTCCTGTTCGGTATTACGGCGCTGCCCATGAAGCTTCTGCTGCTTCCGCTCTCTTTGCTGGCACACGTATGGGCAGCCGTTCTTATCCTGATCGTTGTCCTGTTCCTCCTTTCGGAAAAAAGGCAGTGGCGGATCAGACGTGATACATGGAAGGCATTATTCACCGGAAAGCAGCGATACATTACTATAATATTTCTGGCTCTGGTCCTGCTGCAGCTTTTTCTCGTCAATATGAACGGCAAAGCCAGCGATACCTGGAACCAGGCTTACTATCTCGGAGATGTATCCACATCACTGTATACCGACACGATCAGCCAGTATGATCCTTTTACCGGAAAAATCCTTGAATACCTGAATCCGGAATACCTTCTGGAAACGTACCAGAATCATGGTTCCGTCATGTGTTATCTGCTGAACATTCATCCCATGGCAGAACGGCTGACAGTCATGGTCTCCGTTGTCCTCATTCTGTATCAGCTTCTGTTCTTTGAGATCGGATGCTTTCTTTTTAAAGGCAGCCGTGCAAAAAGTCTGATGCTGACAGGCTTTCTTGCCCTGTTGAACGTATTCAGTTATAATGAATATACGGCAGCCGGATTTCTGATTTCCCGCGCCTCAGACGGGAAATCAATTCTGGCCGTGCTGATCATCCCGGCACTCCTTTATTTCTTTATGAAGACCTCACAGAGTGGAGAGCAGAAATGCTGGTGGATTTATTCCTTCCTGACAATTCTGAGTTCTTTCGGTCTGAATATGAGTTCCATATTCATGATCCCGTTTGAAATCAGTGCACTGTACATACCGCTTGCTCTTCACCAGAAAAAGCCGTCCGTCTTCGGGCGTTTCCTTCTTCTTCTGTTGCCGTGTGCCGTGATGATTCTTCTGTACCTGCTGACTAAAAATGAATTCCTGATCTATACCGGAAAGTAGGTGAAGCAGATGGAAAACTTTTTCAGACTCTCTCACATTGAGTTCGTGTTTGACATGTTCCGCAGCGCTTTTGGCGGCATAGAATGGTTTGTCGTCGCCTATCTGTTCTGCATCGCCGTATTTTTTATTATCGGCCGTCAGTCTCTGAATCTTGCATTCGTCTACCCGGATGCGTTTATGGCTGTCACCATTTTCAATCCGTTTGTGATCGTACCTCTCTCTGAGGTAATCGGCCTGACGACCAGGATGCGCCGCCTTTTCTGGCTGCTTCCGGTCAACCTGGTGCTCTCCTATGCGTTTACAGGCATCTGTATGACACCTCCCAGGAAAAGCTACCTGTCTGTTCCGCCCAAAACGACTCACGTGCAGGAAGCTTACAATATCCTCCACCGGAGCATGGCCGCCGGATGCTGTGTACTGTTCATCGCTCTCTTCGGTTCATCAGCCCTGCCCCATCTTCACGTACCACAGAATCTCTGCAAGGCGGATGATACGGTCGTACAGATCTCTGAACTGATTGAAGAGGATGCCGCCGCAAACGGCCTGTTCAAGAAAGCTCTGTACGCAAATGAAAATCTGCTGGAGCTGCGGCAGTACAATCCCTCCATTCTCGGCATGCTGCGGCGCAGCGATATGACAGAATGGAGTCTGAACGACCGGTCACAGGAAAACATTGACCGGATTATCCGCTCCTATCACCAGCCTCATATTCTGGCTCTGGTGTCACGCTTTGGAATCCGGATTGATGAGGCTGCCTTTATCGAGACAACACAGCGCTGCAGGATTGATTATATTATTCAGGAAAAAGAGATGGAACTGGGAGACTACTACGTTTCGACGGGATATGAGCTGATCGGTGAAATCGGTGAGTTTGAGATTTATCACAGAACAACTGCTGATGAATGATTTTCTGATTTATCACAGAACAACTGCTGATGAATGATTTTCTGATTTATCACAGGATGGATGTCGGCGGATAAATTTTCTGCGCCATCCATATAAACCATAAGAGAAAGAAGGGATCACTATGGCAAACTTCTGCCTGATTATACAATATGACGGGACGCGCTACAACGGCTGGCAGCGTCAGGGCAACACCCCCGATACGATCCAGGAAAAGCTTGAAAATATTCTGGAACAGCTTTACGGAGAACCTGTGGAGCTTCACGGCTCAGGACGCACAGATGCCGGTGTACACGCGCTCAGACAGGTGGCAAATTACAGGATTCCGCGTATGATCAGCCGGTACTCCTGCATGGAAATCCAGGATTACTTCAACAGCTGTCTACCCCAGGATATCCGCATCCTCGCTGTCGAAAAAGCACCGGAGCGTTTTCATGCACGTCTGAACGCAGAGAGCAAAATCTACGAATACCGCATCGATATCGGAAGAGTGTCCCGCGTCTTTGAGCGTCGATACGTGTACCGCATCGACGAGCCGCTGAACCTCAGGCGAATGCGGGAAGGTGCCGATCTTCTGACCGGCACACATGATTTCAAAAGCTTCTGTTCCAACCGGCACATGAAGAAATCAACGGTGCGTACCGTTTATGAAATCACAATGGAGGAGCAGGACGGCATTCTGTATATCCGTTACCGCGGTGACGGCTTCCTCTACAATATGGTCCGGATCATGACAGGGACACTGATCGAAATCGGACTGGGAGAGCGCATGCCCTCACAGATCACTGCCGCCTTTGAGGGACTCGACCGTTCCCTCGCCGGTTTTACGGCACCTGCCCGGGGCCTGTTCCTCACAGACGTTTTTTACGTTATAGGAAATTGCGATTTCCTATAACGTAAAACACTCCGTGAGGATGCGACCCGTGCGGAGGGGAATATGCACTTGCGTGCCCGCACGGGCGCGCAAAGAGTCACTTTGTGACTCTTTGTTCTTCGGATGAGGAGTCGTAATGTCTGAGTACCTGCCATAATGCGGCCACCGGAAGCCCTACCACGCAGTTATAATCGCCTTCAATCCCGGATACCCATGCAGCAAATTTCCCCTGGATACCGTAAGCCCCGGCCTTGTCCATCGGCTCACCGGAATCCAGGTATTTTTCTGTCTCTGCTTCCGTCATCGGATATACGTGCACCTTTGTCTCACAGAAAAATGTATGGACAGTTCCCTCCGGTGTTTTTTCTGCAGCTTCCCTGTCCTTTACAATCACAGTCACTCCCGTAAACACTGAATGCGTGTTTCCCTGTATCCGGCGCAGCATATCACGCGCCTCTTCACGGCTGTGAGGCTTCCCCATCACGCGGCCGTCCTGCCAGACGATTGTGTCGGATCCGATCACAATGCCATCCTCAACATCCCTGGCCACATCTTCCGCTTTCTGTCTTGAGAGCTCTTCCACAATTTCTCCCGGAAGCTCCTTTGTGATAATCTCCTCTGCATGGCTGGGAATCACCGTAAACTCCAGACCAATCTGTTCCAGAAGCTCTCTGCGCCTCGGTGACGCAGAAGCAAGAATTATGTTTTTCATCTCATTCCTCCTCAAACAGTTACTGTTACTGTTGACAGCAACACGTTTCATGATGCACAGAAACTGTATTTCATAAGCATTTATTTAAACGGTACTGGACTTTCCTGTCGAAAAGTGCTAACTTATTTTCACAATATTTAACGCAGAAAGGATACTGCCATGTTTCAGATTATCACAATGCAGATTTTAAAAATGCTCCTCATACTTCTTCTCGGCTATTTCTGTTACCGGAAAAAGCTGGTTGACCAGCACGGAAACCAGATTCTCGCAAACCTGCTGCTGCTGGTGGTCAACCCGGCGCTCGCCGTCATATCCATGCAGATCGAATACCGGCCGGAGCTCGTCAGCGGCCTGCTTCTGTCCTACCTGCTGGCAATCCTGACACATCTGGTCATGATTTTCCTCAGCACAGTCATTATCCGCCAGAAAAATAATGAAGAATATTCCATCGAACGTTTTGCCGCAATGTACTCCAACTGCGGCTTCGTGGGAATCCCTCTGGTGCAGAGTATCCTCGGCGGCGAGGGTGTCCTCTACCTGACTGCCTATATGACTGTCTTCAATATTATTTCGTGGACTCATGGAGTCGGCCTTATGACAGGAAATCTCTCTCTGAAAGGACTGAAAAAAGGGCTTACCTCCCCGATGGTCATTGCCAGCCTGGTTGGACTTGCCCTGTTTTTCCTTCGCATCCGCCTGCCTGAAGTTCTCACTGACACATTGAGTTACGTCAGCGGAATGAATACGCCGCTGGCCATGCTGATCGCCGGGATTTCCGTCGCTCAGACCGACATTCCGGCCATGCTGAAAAACAGAAAGGTTTATTTTGTTTCTGCTTTTAAGCTGCTCTTTATGCCTGCCGTCATACTGATCGCACTGATCCCGCTGCCTGTCTCTCTGACAGTGAAATATACAATACTGGTGGCAGCCGCATGTCCGGCAGCAGCCTCCGGCACGGCGTTTGCTCTGCGCTTCGGTAAAAATTATAAATATTATTCCGAACTGTATTCATTCACCACAGTCTGCTCACTGGCGACCATACCGCTGTTCGTCTATGCTGCGGAATTCTTTCTGTCATAATATGAGTCAAGGGACAAATGGACAAAAATACCTGCAAGCTCATAATACAACACATGAATATTTTACGTTTGACTGGGGCGAAAGTATATTTTCGCCCCATTAAGTTTCGTCAGTTTCCTTTCCAGAAGCCCTCCTGTCCAAGCTCTGTCATGCACACACGCCCCTTGAACTGAAGCTCCGGATTTTTAATGCTGACGCGTGTACCGCCCGGAACGGAGGATGTAATAAATGCGTTGGAACCTATGATGGCTCCCTCTCCGATCACCGTCTCTCCTCCGAGAATAGAGGCTCCGGAGTACACAGTGACATTGTCCTCCAGCGTAGGATGACGCTTTTTATTGCGCAGCGTCTGTCCTCCGCGCGTGGAAAGGGCGCCCAGCGTAACACCCTGATAAATCTTCGCACCTTTTCCGATCTCTGTGGTCTCGCCGATTACCACACCCGTACCATGGTCAATAAAAAAATAGCTTCCAATCGTTGCCCCGGGGTGAATATCGATTCCCGTCAGGCTGTGCGCATACTCCGTCATAATTCTCGGAATAAGCGGTACACCCAGCACATGCAGTTCATGTGCAATTCTGTTCACCGTAATAGCAAACACACCCGGATATGAAAAAATAACTTCATCTGTATTAAAGGCAGCCGGATCGCCGTCGTAAGCCGCCTGAACGTCTGTTGCCAGGATCTCCCTCAGCGCCGGAATCCGTCTCAGAAAGGCTTTGACAATCTCTTCCGCCTTTTCTCTGAAATTGCTGCCCTCAGCCTCGATTTTATCTGAATGATAAAGCGCCTTTGCCACCTGTTTGCCAAGTCGGTAATGAATATCCTCCAGAAGTTCCCCCACATGATACTCAATCGACCCGGCATTGAGATTTTTCACCTCAAAATACCCCGGAAATACCACACATCGTATTTCTTCCAGAATATCAATAATAATATCCTTATTCAGCCTGTTGCCTTTATCTATACTGCAAATATCAGGATATTTTTCATAACTTTCCAGAATATCCCCCACCAGTGTATCTATTTCCTCTTTATACGCTTTACTCATTTTCAAATTCCCTTTCCACATATTTTGTTTTGATGTGGCCTGCAGCACTCTACCGTGCCGTATTGCAGATCTTATACAGCACATCTTCCGTAACTGTGTACGGAACATTTTTCAGTTTTGCCTCATTCGTCATAATTCCCTTCACCGCACAGTCCAGCAGAGCATCATCCACATCCATCCGTCCAATCAGCTTGTGCATAAAGGAAGTAAAATACTGTACATCCGGAAAGCCGATCAGATTCAATACCTTTCTGCGCAGCATAGGCCCTGCCTGTGCAAGATATCCCGGCAGGAAATATCCTACAGCCTTTCCATGGGGAATGCCTTTCTCATACGTCAGATAGTAGCTGAGACCGTGGGGCAGGGATGTACCCGTATGGGTAATCGCCATACCAGCCAGTGTAGATGCAAACAGCAGTCTGTCACACTCCTCCGCCGTAACACCCGCTCCGATCAGAACATTCTTTGCGCTGCTCCAGACACCCATTCCGTATTCACACATCATACGGCTGAAATCTGTTGCATTCGTATTGATATAGCTCTCAATAAAGTGGCCCAGTGCATCCACAGCGGTATTCACAAGAATGCTGCGGCTGGCGCCCATCAGATATTTACCGTCCACAAGGGCATAGACAGGATAAATCCGGTGCGGAAGACTGGCCTTTGTCCGCTTTGCATGGATCGTCAGAATTGCGTACGGAGTCACTTCAGAACCTGTACCGCATGTCGTCGGAACCTCCACTACAGGAAGTGCCGTATCGTCTCCCTTCTGATAAAGGTAATCTGCGTCTTTGTCCTTCTGTGCTATCATCAGCGCAATGGCTTTGGCCGCATCCATCGGAGAGCCGCCGCCGATTCCGACAACAAAATCCACCTGCTCCCGGATACCAAGCTCACGCACCTTCATCACCATCTCAATAGAAGGATTCTCCTCGGTTTCATCAAAAATACAGTATGTTCTGCCCGCCGCATCAAGAGCAGCTTTGACATCATCAAGAGCCCCATTCTTCGCTGAACTCTTTCCCGTTACAATCAGAGCCCGGCTGCCTGCAGAAGTCCACTCATTTCCATATTTTGTGACACAATCTCTCTCACTGTAAATCCTGGTGGGTATATTAAAATACATTTTCGCCCCTTCCTTTCATTTCCCCTCAAACTTATACTGCCCGATCCTTATTCCCGGCCTGCTTTTTCCGCGTCTTCATCCATGTCTTCCGAAGCTTCCAGATGCGCCTCAACCGCCTCCTCCATGTCAGCTTTTACAGCATCCCGGGCAGCCGTCTCATCCATTCCGTCTGCACCATGATCCTTCACACCTGTTTCCTCCTGTGTATCCTCATCCCGGTCTGCTTCCTCAGAGTCACTGTGCGCTTCTGTTCTGGCAGATTCCTCTATCTCCTCCACGGCCTTTTCCATGTCTGTCTTTCCATCATCCGGAATCGTGGCTCCTGATACATCCTCTGTGACGCCATCCATTTCCTCTGCGTCACCAGCCATTTTCTCTGCGCCATCAGCTATTTTCTCTTCCCCATCAGCCATTTCCTCTGCCCCATCAGTCATTTCTCCCGTCGATACATCTTCTGCACCACCGGCTGCTGTATCCGTATCATCGGCCTCAGCTTCCAGTGTGACACCATCCTGTGTGTCAATTACAGAATCGTACACATCCGTATCCTCCACTGTAATGACCTCCGGCATCTTGCTGCCGCAGTTGGAGCAGAACCTCTCTGTGGCAGCTACCTCCATATTGCAGCACGGACAGAGTACAACACCCTTCACATTGCGTATCTGATCCTGAAGCAGATCCATCAGACGGAATCCTTCCTCAATAGCCATGATATCCTCCTCAAAGCCTTCCAGAGGAGCGTCCTTGTACAGATCATAAAGCTTTTTTCCCATCTCCGTATAAATACGGCTGATCTTCTTCTTTTCTTCGCTGATTCGCGAATTCAGCTGCCTTACCTCGTTCATTTTCTGTACTTCTGTCACTGTATCCTTACTGATTTTCTTAATTTTCTTACTGATTTCATCAAAATTCATCTTTATTCCACCTCATACAAAATTAAAAGTTACCTCTGTATTATCAATAAAACTTACATTCATTGTATATCAGTGCCATAAACACCAGATCCTGGTCCGAATTATTTTCCATCCCATGGCTCTCTCCCACTTCGATATAGCACACATCACCGGGGCCCACTTCAATTCTGGAACCATCATGATCCACGAAAATACCGTGCCCCTCTATAATAAAGTATGGCTCCGTATTCCCGATGTGCTGATGATATCCGATACTGCAGCCGGGTTTCAGACGCACCAGTGCATACATATCGCCGTGTCCGTTCAGCTCCTCACGTGAGACGATATGCTGGATTTCCACTTCACCTCTTCCTCCTCGGAGTTCCTTTTTTATTTCTGTTTTCGTCTTTCTGACCATACTGATAACTCCCCTTCTTTCTTCAAATTTACTTCACAATTTTAATACCCTCATCATAAAAGAATAGCCAGAAATTGTCAACTTGAATCCCTTTTCTTCACAAAAATTTAAGTCAATTAATTTGCTTGACAGAGACGAATTGATTGCATAAACTTTCCATATCACATCCGGAAACGGATACAGAGAAAGGACATTTTATGAGAACCAGAATCAGAGAAAATTATAATCACACACTTTATGCCTGTTTCACCGGCTACATCATTCAGGCGATCGTCAACAATTTCGCTCCTCTGCTGTTTCTGACCTTCCAGCGGGAGTTCGGAATTTCACTGGAAAAAATCGCTCTGCTCATCACCTTCAACTTCGGTGTACAGCTCATTGTCGACTTTTTTGCTGCAGGTTTCGTAGACCAGATCGGATACAGGGTCTGCATTGTCATGGCCCAGGTCTTCTCCTGCGTCGGGCTCGTATCCCTCGCTGTTTTGCCAGGCATATTCCCCGACCCGTTTGCCGGGCTGCTTGTCTCAGTCATGATCTATGCCATCGGCGGAGGATTGCTTGAAGTGCTCGTCAGCCCGATCGTGGAAGCATGTCCGACAAAGCGCAAAGAAGCTGCCATGGGACTGCTGCATTCCTTTTACTGCTGGGGACATGCGGCTGTCATTCTTCTCTCCACACTGTTTTTTGCAGTATTCGGCATCAAAAACTGGCGCGTGCTTGCCTGCCTGTGGGCAATAGTTCCGCTGCTCAACACATTTTATTTTACGCAGGTACCCATCGCTTCTCTTACGGAAGAGGGAGAGGGAATGTCCATCAAAGAACTTGTCTGCAATCAGATGTTCTGGTTCATGATCGTCCTGATGGTTTGTGCCGGAGCGTGCGAGCAGGGTATCAGCCAGTGGGCATCTGCCTTTGCTGAAGCAGGTCTGAATGTCTCTAAAACAGCCGGTGATCTGGCAGGTCCCTGTGCTTTCGCTGTACTCATGGGTATCGCCAGAATCGTTTACGCAAAATGCAGTGAAAAGGTATCAATCTACCGATACATGCTCTGCTGCGGCATCCTCTGCCTGATCAGCTACCTGATGGCATCCCTGTCCCCATCACCGCTGCTCTCTCTGCTCGGCTGTGCGCTCTGCGGTCTCTCCGTCGGCGTCATGTGGCCAGGCTCCTTCAGTCTGTCAGCTAAAAATATTCCGGCAGGAGGTACTGCAATGTTCGCTTTCCTGGCCCTTGCCGGTGACCTGGGCTGTTCCGGCGGTCCTGCCGTTGTAGGCTTCGTTTCAGGACAGGCAGGCGGAAATATGAAGACAGGCATCTTAAGCGGTATTCTTTTTCCAATCGTATTAATCATCATGCTGTTGTACCTGATGCGCAAAGAGCACAGAGAAAATTAAACAGCAACGGGCATCAGTAAAGTTCAGAATACATCAGCGAAGAATGGGAACGGTGATCGGATCGCCGTTCCCATTCTTCGCAGAAGTTGTAGATCAGCACTGTGCAAAAAAAGGATCCGAAATAATTATTCCGGATCCTGTAGAGGCGCAGACCGGATTTGAACCGGTGGATACTGGTGTTGCAGACCATTGCCTTACCACTTGGCTACTGCGCCATATTATATTGTATGCATTCAGTACTGTATTGATACTCCATCAGGCAAGCACTGAAATGACTCCTACGGGAATCGAACCCGTGTTACCGCCGTGAAAGGGCGATGTCTTAACCGCTTGACCAAGGAGCCTGATATGAAAAAACTCCCCGAGTTGGGCTCGAACCAACAACCCTTCGGTTAACAGCCGAATGCTCTACCATTGAGCTATCGAGGAATATGTGCTTTCGCACAGAAGCTATGCTTTTGTCTCACATACCTTCAAAACCACATACAGAATACTATATCTATCCGATTTTTGCAAGTCCTTTTTGAACTTTTTACCCTTCCGTTTCTGGATAAGCTTGCGACCTATTAGTAGCAGTCAGCTCCGTGCGTTACCGCACTTCCACCTCTGCCCTATCTACCTCGTGTTC
>SFEV01000094.1 GCA_004557975.1 Lachnospiraceae bacterium | reverse complement strand
GCCGCAGCCGGTGCATTTTTCCGGATCGGTCCGCGGTTCATAGATGCTTCCCAGCGTACGGTTCATTTCACGGTAGGCTCCGGCTGAGGTACTGACCGGTCCAGCATTACCTTTTTCTGTTTCCGTTTCCGTGTTTGTTTGCCTATCCGGTATAATGTTATCGGGAAGACGGACACTGTCTTTCCGTTCCTCTTTGGCAAACATGGACTCCGCAGCTTCAAAGAATGTCTTCCTTTTCCTGCTTTCCTGTTCCATCAGAGCCTTTTCATAGGCATCCTTCTTGTTCCCTTCCAGGCGGCTGTCCTCGGGAGAAGGGATTTCCGTATTGAACCCCTGTCCTTTATCCTGCCGCTCCCGTTCCTGCCCGGAAGGTGAGAATATCAGATAAAAACTTCCCAGACACAGCAGGAACATCAGCGGATACACCACAAACGGATAAATCACCTCCGAAAACCGCGCCCGCACTTCCAGGCCTCCACTGGCTGCATAGATACCGGTCAATGACGCAATGACGATCAGGATCCATTCCGGTGTCTCCGGCAGTACAAAGGTCACTGCAATGGCGGCAAACAACCGCAGCAAAAACAGAACATTGACAAAGGTATACATCCAGTAAAGGAAACAGAGAAACACAGCCGTAGGCCTGCCAAGGCGAAAACAGACATAGCTGTAAAAATCATTTTCGATTTTCCGTGACAGTCTGGCAATACACCAGGTATAACCCAAAGTCAGAAACACGGCAGTCAGCAGAGACAACAGAAACGTTCTTCCACTCACCCTGCCTGCAAAGCGAGGCAGCAAAAGTCCTGCTTTTCCAACCCCATCCAGCACCAGCAGACGTTCCAGCTGCCTGCCTGATATTTTCTGATTGCCTCCAAACATAATCATCCTCCATTTTCACTGTTTCCAGCGAAGGCGTATCCGGTTGCCGCGCCTTGCAAAGATCGGTCTGCGCGTCCGTTTCACCGCAGGCTCCACAAAAATGCCGTCATGGCTGTCCGCTCCCGCATTCAGATCTCCTCCCGCATAGGGAAACAGCCATGGTATGCCGTAGCTCTTCTGACGGGCCATATGAATCAGCAGAAAAACCCATCCAAACAGAGCGCCCAGTATCCCAAAACAGGCACATAGAAGCAGAACACCATATTTTACCAGCCGAAACGCCTCCGAAAGCTCTTCGTTTGGAATGGAAAAAGATCCAAGTGCCGTCAGTGCCGCCACAATGACTGTGATGGGACTGACCAGATTAGCACTCACCGCAGCCTGTCCCACGATCAGTCCGCCTACGATTCCGATGGTATTCCCGATGGGCCCCGGCATCCGAAGTCCGGCCTCACGTAAAAGTTCAAAGGACAGCTCCATAAGCAACACCTCAGCTGCAGCGGAAAAGGGAACACCACTTCTTGCCTGAGCCATGGAACGGATCAGATTGCCAGGAAGCATCTGCGTGTGAAAAGCAGCCGCCGCTACATAAAGCCCCGGTAGAGTCACCGCCAGAAATGCAGCCACATACCGGACCACCCGGAGAAACGATACGATCAGAAAATGGCGGTAATAGTCGTCACTGGTCTGAAACAGACTGCTCCCGGTTGCCGGAAAGATCAGTGCTTCCGGAGAATTATCCGTAAGCAGCACCGCTCTTCCCTCAAGCAGTGCCTGGGCTGCCCGATCCGGTCGTTCCGTCGTCTGGTAAAGAGGAAGAATGGTACGCATTCCGTTTTCTGTCAGATGTTCGATGACGCCTCCGTCTTCCACTCCATCTATCTCAAAGGAATCCAGCCTTTTTTTCAGTTCCCTGCACACCGGCGGATAGACCACCCCTTCCAGATACAGCAAAGCCGTCATGGTCTTTGAATCGTCTCCCACCATCTGTTCTTCCACCTTCATATCCGTGCTCCGTATCCGTTTACGCACCAGAGCCGTATTCACCTTCACCGCTTCGCAAAATGCTTCCTGGGAGCCGCGCATGACCTTTTCCGATTCCGCTTTTCGCACACCCGCTCCCGGATACCCCTTGCTTCCTATTTTGATTGCTCTGTCATATCCATCCACAAACAGCACTGCATTGCCCGCAAACATGGCTGCCATTGCCTCCTGCAAAGTGGCAAGCTCCTTCGTATCTGAGATCCCAAGGCTGTTTTTTTCCAGTGCGCCGTAAATCTGCTCCGGTTCCATGCAAAGCAGGCGATCCAAAAGCTTTCCTATGACCGAATCCTCCAGCATCAGGTTGCTGACTGCCACCTCAATATAAATCAGAAAACAGTTGATCTTCCTCGTATTGCCGACCTGCAGCGGACGAAGCAGAATGTCCGCGCAGTTTTCGATCCTCTCTTCCACCGCTTTCTGATTCTGCAAAAGATCTTTTGAAATGTCACCCATAAAATACCCCCAAAAAAATCGTGCAGACAATAAGAAAATAAGCTCTCTCACTCTTTCTTATTATCTGCACGATTTTTAATTTTATGCGGTATGACTTATTCTTTTACACGTCCTGTCATTCTCAGGCTGCTGATGATGGAACGTCTCTGATTTTCAATATGAACCCGGATCGCATTGCCGGCCTTTACTTTGTCATGCTTTTTCAATGCACGGCGGATCGCATCATGCTCCTCCAGAAGAACCTTATGTGTGCTTGGATCTTTCAGATATTCCATCCGGTAGCGGTACATCTGTTCCCGCAGATTACTCAGGATCTGCAGTAGACGTCTGTTATTCGTAGCACTGTAAATGATATCATGAAAAGCAATGTCTGTCTCGGCACATTTCACCAGGTCGCCGGATTCCAATGCCTTTTTAAAATCACTGGCTGCCCGCTTCAGTGCCTGGATCTGCTCTTCGGTAATATGATCACAGGCATCACGCACTGCCAGCTCTTCCAGGGCACCGCGCACCTCCAGCACATCCTCCAGATCCTTGATCGTGATCTCCGCCACCTCAGCACCCTTTCGCGGAATCATCAGTACCAGTCCCTCAAGCTCCAGCTTACGGATCGCTTCACGCACCGGGGTACGGCTGACCCCCAGCTTCTGGGCAAGCTGTATCTCCATCAGTCTCTCTCCCGGCTTCAGCTCTCCTTTGAGGATTGCCTGACGTAATGTCTGAAACACCACATCACGCAGCGGGAGATATTCGTTCATCTCCAGTTGAAAATCACCTGTCATCTGTATTTCCTCCCTATCGCAGTGTCAAAATCAAAAATATCCCAGGCTCACGATGTGTGAAAAGCAGTCGTCAGAAACACCTGTCCGGTTCCCCCTTCCCCGCGCAGTTTTCCGGCTGCTGCCTCTGCTTTTTCCCTGTCATCAAAAATACCAAATACGGTAGGCCCACTTCCGCTCATCATCGCATTCAATGCTCCGCAGGCGATCATCTCATCCCGTATTCTTCCAATAATCGGGTAAGCCGGAATGGTCACCGTTTCCAGCACATTTCCCATACATCGGCACATCTGCTCCAGATTTCCTTCGCGGATGGCTGCAATCTGTCCGTCAATATCCGGATGCACCTTCAGCTCATTCGCCTTCAGGTTTGTGTAGACAAATTTGGTGGATACACTGACTGGCGGCTTCACGATCAGAATATAACAGGGGGGGATTGCAGGAAGCGGTGTGAGGATCTCACCAATTCCCTCCGCAAGTGCTGTCCCACGCATAACACAGTATGGTACATCCGCACCGATCGTTACTGCACGTTTCATCAAATCTTCCTTTGAAAGGCCAAGCTGAAACATCCGGTTGACACCCACCAGGACAGCCGCCGCATCCGAGCTGCCTCCGGCCATACCGGCTGCCGTCGGAATAAATTTCCGCAGCCAGATGTTGACACCGTCCGTAATCCGGAACTCATCCATCAGAAGCTTCGCCGCTTTATATACCAGATTATCTTCGTTAACCGGAAGAAAATCCACATTGGTCTGTACCTTAATGCCTGGCTCTGACGTCTGTGTCAGCATAATCTGGTCATACATATGAATCGTCTGCATAATCATGCGGACCTCATGGTAACCGTCCTCTCTTTTCCGGAGTACATCCAATCCCAGATTGATCTTGGCCAGGGCTTTTAGTTTTATCTCTCTCATTTGCACCTCTTTGCATTTTGTATACAATTTTCTTATATTGTATCATTGAAAATACATTACCGTCAATTAGGCGATTTTCACAAAACTTTTTTCAGACCATGCCCGTCACACAGCGGAGACCTGCATCGCTCCGGTCTTTACCAGGATCAGCTTCTGCCCGGCCCTGATATCCTCCGTAATATGATTCATGCTGCAGATCCGTTCCGGGGTCGTATAATAAGTTTTCGCAATATCCCACAAACTATCCCCCGGCTGAACAATATAACATACGATACCCGGTTTTTCCTGCAGCCGTTTCAAATCCAGCTCTTTCTCTTCCACATCCAGGATGCAATTCTGATGATGAACCAGAACCGCAAACAGATTCAGACTGATACCGCATTTGATCTCCACCTCTTCACTGTCAACCATCGATGCGGAAAGCTGTTCCAGCTGTGGGTGAAGCCGGAACCGACACTCCTGTGCAAGGATTCCACTGGCGTCCATTTTGTGAGAAAAAGGTACCATTCCTTCCATACGCGCAAAGGGACGTCCGTCGTCCGCTGTGATATACAGAACCGATACCTCCACTGCTCCCTCAATCTGGATTCCCTGATCCGTCTTCGTGATCTCATCCACTCTCACTTCTCCCTGACTGTGACAGATCTGCAGAAGCCCCGGCTTTGCCTCCGGTATTTTCAGACGATCCAGCGCTCTGCATTTTGCATAATTGCGCATAAGCAGACTCTCGTAGATCTCCTCTCCTGTCACCGGCACCAGTTCCTTTACCGGAGAATACACATCCTCCAGAATGCTGACCGTATCCTCCTCATACAGCCGGATATCCAGCTCCAGCACTGCATCCAGCAGGACGATCCGCTCTTCCCCGTCATAATCCGGCCGAACATCCAGGCTGCTTTCTGCCAGACTTACTTCAATATCTGATATCATGCCCGCCTTACATCCACTGCATTCCAGCTGTCCCTGGAAAGGAATGGCAGCTTCCAGCCACTGCTTTGTCCTGCCCTCGTCATCTGCCGCATACAGGACAAACACAAACAGTTCTCCGCGAATGTCCAGCATCCCGTCACTTAGCTTTACGTCCGATGAGCGAAGCTGTACGCTGTCCCACAGAATTTCCCCGATATTGGGTTTATTGGATGCAACACTGATTTCCTCCTTCACCCGGAAAATATCACGTTTCTGGACTTCCATGGACAGTGGATGCAGTTCCTTTTTTTTCACACTCAGCTCCTTCATGCCCTGAATTTCCACAGCAGCCTGGGTGTCATAAAGCTCCTCGACCGCAGCTTCAAACGTAACCAGTGCCTGCATACTGATTTTCCGTGAATTGATCAAATGAACCCGGATATCCTCAATCTCCCATTTGAGACTGATATTGTCACCCGGAATGACTCCCTCCAGATTCAGCTTTTCGTTAAAAGGAAGCCTGGTGACAAGACGGTGGACCTGATGCTCTTCCCCGTCTGATAAGTACAGAATCTGAACCTCCAGATAACCGGATGCCATGATCTGATTTTCCAGAATTTTGCTGTCTTCCACCTTAATTTTCCCGGAATGCTGAATGATACCGGATGCATCCGGCCTGCTGTCCGGAACATTCATGTCCTCTTCCAGGGTAACCTGATTCATCGCCTGACTCTTCTGGCGACTCATCCGGATATTTTTTTTCTTAATTTCCATAAAAAAAACCCCTCCCACATCATCTCAACTCAATGTATGCGAAAGGGGCAACGGATAGACCTGCCGTAAAAGGCATCACGGTTCAAAAATTACCTCCTGGCGGGCATCCTCCACCCGCATGATGCGGCGGTGATAACTCTCCTTGGACGACCCTGCATCCAGCGGGTAGGTTATCAGCGCAT
>SFEV01000093.1 GCA_004557975.1 Lachnospiraceae bacterium | reverse complement strand
GTGATTGCTATGCGGCATGAGTCAAAATGGATCTGCTGTCCTCAGTGCGGCAGCAAAACGAAAGTCAAAGTATATGAAGAAACGGTTTTAGTAAAATTCCCGCTATACTGTCCAAAATGTAAAAAGGAATTCATGGTCAATGTGGTAAAACTGAAGATGGTATTGAGCGACGAGCCGGATGCTTAAAGCACAGAGCCTGCTGATCCCCCTGTCGGGGAAAAGCAGGCTCTGTTTTTTTATGTAGTCATCCAATCTCAATGGCGTCCTTTGTCCGGAGTGCGGCAATGACCGATTCCACCACCGGGATCAACGCTTCGGCCTCCTGCTCACTGCATTCCTCAATCATAAGCCGAAGCTGTTGTAGAGCGGGAGTTTCGCGCTGCAGTTCAGGGTTAAAAATGGTTCTGGCATCAATACGGAGGGCACGGATCAAAGGGTAGAGCACCTCCATCTTGGGATTTGCCTTGTAGTTCTCAATATTCATCACGGTTCGCACATCGATATCCGCCATGTCTGCTACCTGAAGCTGGGTCAGACCGCGCTGATAACGTGTGCTCTTCACCGCATTTCCCAATGGATAGGAGAAGTCATACATCGCAGTTCACCTCAAAGATATTCTACAATACATCTTTTTGCGGGTGAATGCGACACAATTCGCTTGTTAGATGTATCGCGATGCACGAACCAACAAGCCTGAGATACATAAAACTGAATTACATTATCGGCAAGACAGTCGCATTTGCCGAAGAACAAAAATTTTAAGGGGGTGATGCTGGCTGTCTGTGTGCCGGCCGCGTAAGTGGACAAGGAGAAATGCAACATGGCAGATAACAGCTGCCGCATTAAGTTGTTCCATCTGGTTAAGCCGAGTCACACTGCTTTCAGGACAGCACGAGGAAGACTGTCAAGAAAAAAACGGGGTACGCAAGCTGGGCATATGAGAAAGAAAGAAAAACCTCCGCCTGCTGCCCCTGTATCCCGCCCTGGACTTCTTAATGCAGATCAAGCACAGGTTGCCGATTCTCCATTTTTGCACGGGATCGGCAATTTATTATTTAATGATAATCTTTCTGTTGGGTGCCGTGATCCTCCGAACTGAAATTCGGTCTCATCCAAATTTCAGAAAACGGAGGAAAGTGTTATGGGCTTCAACAGAGATAGCTATGCCGCTCGAATCAAGAATTTACGGAAAAGCCGAGGACTTACGCAGGAGCAGCTGGCAGAGAAAATGAACATCACCAGTACATACATCCTGAAAATTGAAAACGGAAAGCAGACCGGCTCAGTTGAACTGGCTGTGGAGCTTGCAGCATTCTTCGATGTCTCCCTGGATTATCTTTTGTCGGGGAGAGAATTTAAAGCTATGGATCAGAAGCAGAACCTGCGAATGACCATTGCATTTTTGTCTGAATTGGAGGCAAAACTCTAAAACCTTCCATTTTGGGTAGGTAACCTTCCATTCTGTTTATGTAATTCTGAAACACACAGAGTTACAATCTTAGTGAGATCAGTTAATCTCACAGTACCTTGAAAAATACTGCTCCAGGCAGTCATATCCGGTAGCATAGATACATCAGCTGACGGAGCCAGCGTCAGGCCGAGTGCGCGAAGACCACCTGTGCGGATCATTTCCGCATCTAAGGACGGCCAATTAAGGTGCAGAGCGATACCCACTCAGGCCAGAGCAGGATTGGCACCCTGCTTCGCCAAGATCCCGTCAGCCCACAATGGTACTCCTGTACGCAGCTTCGGGCGTTCCCCGGAGGGGGTGAGATTCCCGTGATGTGCGCCAGCACAGTTTATGTTGCCGCCCTGCCTGGGGAAGTAGTGTCGAATACAGGCAAAAATTCTTGATATTAGAAGCAATGGAGGTCGCCTGCAATGTAGTAGAGCAAGCCAAGGCTTCCCCAACCAAATTGGGCGGCCTCTATTTTTGTGGTATCAAGGTTTAGTAAAACCGTAAATGAAGGGAGGATTACTATGACAGTACAGAATGTAAACATCGATTACTGTGGCATTATCACGCTGCTTAAAAACCTTGTCCAGATTGGGAAATGCACCGAAAAAGAGGCTCAAAAAATTGCAAGCTACCTCTCTGTGCAGGATGGTGTGGAGATCATTCTGTTTCCCTGATTTTCGTTGCATTTGGTGATAGCTATTGGGGCAAAAGTGTGGTAGTGTTTGTTGCTGTAAGGAGGTGAACTGACATGGAGAAAAAGCAGCTGACCGATGGAAGTATGGCCCTGCAGGAAAAGCAGTGCAGAGTTATTACGATAGAGGCTACTGAAAAGCAGCAGGACATCAAGCTGCGGGTAGCTGCTTACGCCCGTGTCAGCTCTGCTTCCGATGACCAGCTCAACTCCTTCGCCGCTCAGAATCGGTACTACGCAGACCTGATCTCCGGAAAAGAAAACTGGAGCATGGTGGACATTTATGCAGATGAGGGTATCACAGGCACTTCTGCTGAAAAGCGGGAGGACTTCCAACGACTTCTGGCAGATTGCCACAGAGGGCTGATTGACCGGATATTGGTGAAATCCATCTCCCGATTTGCCCGAAACACCACAGAATGTCTGGAGACGATCCGAGAACTGAAAGCGCTGGGAATCAGCATCTACTTCGAAAAAGAAAATATCGACACATCCACCATGTCCGGTGAGATGATGACGGCCATATTCGCTGCCTTCGCTCAGGCTGAGAGCGAATCAATCTCAGGTAATATGCAGTGGAGCTATCAGAAACGAATGCAAAGCGGTAAGTTCATTACCTGTAAGGCGCCGTTTGGATACCGGTTGTGCGATGGGAGGCTTGAAATTGTAGAATCCGAAGCACAAATCGTGCGGTTGATCTTCGACAGGTTCCTGGCTGGGTACAGCACCACAGAAATCGCATCGGAAATCACAAGCTTAGGAATTCCCACAAGAGATAAAATCCCATACTGGCAGCACACAACGGTCTGCTATGTCTTGCAAAACGAAAAATATGTCGGTGACTCCCTGCTGCAGAAACGATATTCGACTGATACCCTTCCGGTCAAAAAGAAGATAAACCATGGAAATAAGGATCAGTACTACATTGCAGACAGTCACCCACCTATTGTGGACAGGCTCATATTTGAAAGGGCGCAGGCGCTGTATCAGGCGAAAAGCTCTAAAATTACCCATTCACCTCGGGAGCAATATCCCTTCACCATGACGATCCTGTGCGGAAACTGTGGGACATACTTCAAAAGGAAAATGTCAAAGGACATAACATACTGGGTGTGCCGCAAACACGACAGACAAAAAGATGCCTGTGTCATGGAACAGATACCAGAGTCCCAAATCGAGGAAGCCGTCCTGCGTCTGTACTATAACCTCAAGCACCATGGAGAGCCGATCCTCTCCCAGATGATCACCAGTCTCCTGACGATCCGCAACCGCAGAATGCTCTGGAGTCTGGATGTCATTGAGCTGAACAAGCAAATATCTGAACTTTCCAGTCAGAATCAAATGTTGACCACGCTGAAACAGCAGGGCCTCATTGATCCTGACATTTTTATATCCCAGAGCAATGAGCTGACCGAACAGCTCCGCACTGCAAAGCTGAAAAAGGAACGCCTGTTAGCCTCCGATGGCGACAACACCATCGCTCAAACGCAGGAGCTGATGGATATCTTAGAAGCAGGGCCGGATTTCCTTGATGCCTTCGATGCAGAGCTGTTCGGTGAACTGATTGACAAGATTATTGTGGACAGTAAAGAGCAGCTTCGATTCCGCCTGAAAAACGGATTGGAGCTTACAGAAACCATTGAAAGGACGGTGCGCTGATGGGAAATCGGAAACTGCCCTTCGGCTATCACATGGAACTGGGTAAAATCGTACTTCATCCACCGGAGGCAGTGCTGGTAAAGCATGTCTTCCAGGCGTATATCGCCGGAGAATCCTACAACAGCCTGGTTGAGTGGCTTCGGGAGCAGAAGATTCCATACGATGTTGGAAGGGTCTGGAACAAAAATATGGTAGCACGGATTCTGGAGAATCGCCGTTATATCGGTGACAAGGGCTATCCTGCTATCCTGCAGGAAGAAACTATGACAAGTGCGATAAAAAAACGCAGCGCCAAGCAAGTGACCACCCATATTACAGAGGCACAGAAGATCCTTCGCCGTCTCAGTGGGTGGACAGAAACGAAGCAGATAGAACAGCAGGTGTTAGGTCTGCTCAACATGCTGCTCAACAATCCGGAACGGATTCAAGTGGTGTCGCCCCATCCTAAAAGCGAGAATGTGGAACTGCAAAGGCAATTGGATGCAGTGCTATCCTGCCAGCCAATCGACGAAGATGCAGCTCAAGAGCTTATCCGCTCCATTGCCTCTGTACAATATAGTGCTATCGATGCAGATGAATATGAGAGTATCCGGCTCCGGCGAATATTTGCCCAGCATCCGGTCATGCGTGAATTGGACGCAAAACTGCTGAAAACCACGGTATCCGCAATCCGTGTATACAGTGATAAATCCATAGCCATACGACTGAAAAATAATCAAATCATAGGAGTGAACCACAATGAGAGACAATCCACCCAGAGTCATTACGATCCCTGCGAAAGTGGAGAGCACAGCACAGCAGGCTGTCCAGCGGCAGCTGCGAGTCGCCGCTTACTGCCGGGTATCTACAGATGACGAGGAACAGCTCACCAGCTACGAAGCCCAGCAGACCTACTATACCGACAAAATCATGGGCAATAAGGACTGGACGATGGCAGGCATTTTTGCCGATGAGGGCATCACAGGAACTTCTGCCCGAAAGCGCCCTGAATTTCTGAAGATGATCCGCCAGTGCAAGCGTAAGAAAATCGATATCATCCTGACCAAGTCCATCTCCCGCTTTGCCAGAAATACGGTAGACTGCCTGAACTATATCCGGGCTCTCCGGGAATTGGGTATCGCAGTCATCTTCGAAAAAGAAAACATCAACACCATGGAGTCGGACAGCGAGATCCTCATCACCATGCTGGGCGCCTTCGCCCAGGCGGAAAGTGAGAGCATCAGCGCCAATGTCCGCTGGGGCAAGCGGCAGGCCATGCGGGAAGGTAAAGCCATCATACAGTACAAACGCCTGTATGCATACGAGAAGGGCGAGGATGGTATGCCCCAGATCATTCCGGAACAGGCAGATGTCGTCCGGTCGATTTATGACCGGTACCTGACTGGCGCCAGTCTGCGGATGCTCAAAGACTGGCTGGAATCGGAGCAGATCCCCAATGTGGCAGGAGGTGCAGAGTGGACCATATCATCGATCCGCAGCATCCTGACCAATGAAAAATACTGCGGTGATGTCCTGCTCCAAAAGACCTACATCAGTGACTGTATCAGCCGAAAGGTAATCCGCAATACAGGTCAGCTCCCAATGTACCTGGTGGAAAACCATCATGATGGAATCGTAGACCGAAAGACATTCGATGCGGTACAGGCAGAAATGGCAAGGCGCAACGCAGGAAAAAGTCCTTCAAAAAAGAATGCTCCCACGGGAATGACCTCCTATGCCAGCAAATATGCGCTCTCAGAGCGGCTTGTATGTGGAGAATGTGGAACACTGTACCGCCGATGCACATGGTCCAAACGGGGCAAAAAACGGGTTGTATGGCGCTGCGTCAGCCGACTGGACTATGGAACAAAATATTGCCACAACTCGCCATCAGTCGATGAAGATCAGCTTCAGCGGTCGATTCTCGCAGCAATCAACTCTGCAATGAGCCGGAAAAGCACACTCATCCGGAAAATCACCGGAGCTATGGAACAGGTGCTGGCACCGATTCCAGGCGAGAGCATGAGCCTGTCGGATATTGAGAGTCGGCTGGATGAACTGAATGACCTGACAAGGGCTCTGGTGGCAAAAGCCGCTCATGCAGAAAATCCATCCAGCTATACAGTCCAGCTCAAGGAAATTATGGACGAGGCCGCTGTTCTGAAGGAAAA
>SFEV01000092.1 GCA_004557975.1 Lachnospiraceae bacterium | reverse complement strand
AGTAGCAATGAAATCACCGCTAGAACCTTTGGTGATTACATTTCTACCTATGATTTTAAGCGTGCTATAGATGATAATGCTACTGTGCCACTGTATTATGAAAACCGTGGCGAAAAGCTAAAGGAAATTGAAAATCCTGCTATCACTAACGAAATACTGGAAGCTATTGAAAGAGCCGATTTGGATGAAAACCAAAGAGAAAAGCTCATGCAGCAGTTCAAAAAAGAGATTCATCTTTTGATGGCTGAACCTCGTTTAAAGACTATTGCTAAGGATTTTGTGGATAATGGAAAAGTAATTTCATCAATCAACCTGGCTTACATGCAGACCATTCAAACAAAATTTGTATGTTCTGAATCACAATTAAAAATGATATTCTTTATCCAGGATCTGTATTCGCTTGTATCATTAGAAATCTGTCAATTGTTACAAAACAATATCCACATTAAAAAATGTCAAAATTGTAACAAATATTTCCTACCTGGTAAGCGCACTGATGAAATATATTGCGACAGAATATTTAAAAATAACAAGACATGTAAACAACTTGGATATGGGGAGAAAGTGAAAAACGATCCTTTTATGAAATTGTATACGACGGCCAGAAAGACTCAACATGCTCGAATAAGATATTATAGTCACGATCCAAAATATAAAGAGAAGCATTACAACCCCTGGAAAGCGGCCGCCGAAAAAGCCCGAGATGAATATAGAGCTACTAACGATATAGATGGATTTGAGAAATGGATTGAAGATCATAAAAATGCATTCTGAGTTCAACGCAAAGCTGTTCATTCAAAGCCACTATTCACGGGGCGCTCTGTCATGAGCTGGCTTTAAAACGCATCTCCACCTTCATCCGATTACACGCCCTTCCAACCAGATCAGCACTCAGTGCAGCAGATTTAAGCTTTGGTGGAACTTCTGGCGGCAGCAAACCTTTCGAAATTTCATCGTGGGTAAATTGTGGGTACGGCTTGCATTTCCTCTTCATCCATGTTATATCAAACCACGTTGCAAAGTCCCCAGAAATAGGGGCACTATGAGGCTTTCCGGCTTCTGGCTGAATTTCCTTTGTTTGCTCTGTATTTGTTTATTCAATTGGATTAAGTTTTCAATGTTTGCGATCACCTTCTCATCTGCTTATTTCGGGCATAGAAAAAGAGGCAGACTGGCTGCCTCTTCCAATTTCTGACACCACTTTGACACCATTTCAAATCCAACCACATAAACCAACATAACATGAAATACCTTATTTTACAGAGAAAATAACGCTTGATAATCACAGACAAACCACCTCTATCATAACGCCAGCTTCCCAAGCTGGAGAGGCGGGTTCGATTCCCGTTATCTGCTTTTTCTATGCCCTGATTTACCTGAATTCTTTCACAGATACAAAGCAGGCCCGTGCTCACTTTCTATAGAGCATGGGCCTGTCTGTCTTCTGCTGATATATGATTCTTATATATGGTTCCGCACTGTGCACAAATCTTGCGAAGGAGGATTACATAGCTGCATCAGTGCGGACAAACGTTTATTTTACTGCATCGAAAGCCGTATCAAGTGCCGCAATCAGGTCTTCTGCTTTCTCGATACCGATGGACAGACGGATGGTGTTCGGTTTGATTCCCTGCTCAAGCAGCTCTTCTTCTGTGCACTGGCTGTGTGTGGTGGTTGCCGGATGAATCACCAGAGATTTCACATCTGCAACGTTTGCCAGCAGTGAGAAAATTGCCAGATTATCAATAAATTTCTGAGCCGTCGCTGCGTCACCCTTGATCTCAAAGGTAAAGATGGAACCGCCGCCGTTTGGCAGATACCGTTTATACAGTTCATGGCTCGGCTCACTCTCCAGTGACGGATGGTGAACTGCCTCTACCTGCGGATGATTTGCAAGGTACTCAACAATCTTCAATGCGTTGCTTACGTGGCGCTCTACACGCAGTGACAGTGTCTCCAGTCCCTGAAGGAAAATAAATGCATGGAACGGAGAAAGTGTAGCTCCGGTATCTCTCAGGAGGACTGCACGGATGTAAGTAACAAACGCTGCAGGACCTGCCGCATCTGCAAAGGATACTCCGTGATAGCTTGGGTTCGGATCTGAAATCCACGGGTATTTGCCGGATGCTTTCCAGTCGAAGCTGCCGCCGTCAATAACGACGCCGCCGATGGCTGTTCCGTGTCCTCCGATAAACTTCGTTGCGGAATGTACCACAATGTCTGCGCCATACTCGATCGGACGAACAAGATACGGAGTGGCAAAGGTGGAATCCACTACAAGCGGAATATTATGTCTGTGTGCCAGCTGTGCGAGTGCTTCCAGGTCTACCAGGTTGGAATTCGGGTTGCCCAGTGTCTCCACAAAGATCGCCTTTGTATTTTCCCGGATCGCCGCCTCAAAGGATCCTTCCACTTCCGGATCTACGAATGTGGTTGTGATACCGCTTGACAGCGGCAGTGTATGTGCCAGCAGATTGTAGGTTCCGCCATAGATCGTCTTGGATGCAACAATGTGCTCTCCGCTCTTTGCCAGTGCCTGGAACGTATAGCTGATTGCCGCTGCGCCAGATGCAACTGCCAGAGCTGCTACTCCGCCTTCCAGAGATGCGATACGCTGTTCGAAAATATCCTCTGTCGGATTCGTCAGTCTTCCGTAGATATTGCCTGCGTCGCGGAGTCCGAAACGGTCTGCCGCATGCTGTGAATTATGGAATACATAGGATGTAGTCGCGTAAATCGGAACTGCTCTCGCGTCCGTCACCGGATCTGCCTTCTCCTGTCCGATATGTAACTGTCTCGTCTCAAATCCCCAGTTTTTAGAATCTCTGATATCTGCCATTTTTATTTCCTCCTGATCTTCGTTTTCTTTTGCATTTCTGCTCTCTCTGATATGAGCTTCATTCTTTCTGAATCTCATCTCTGCTTCAATTTCTGAAAACATAGTAACACAGTAGGTTATTTTTGTCCAATATCTAAAAAGAATATCCGGCTATAGATTTTATCTATAATCGGATATTCTTTTCCGTCTTATTATTCTGTTTTCTGTACGCCTTATCAACTGTTCTGCACTCTAGGCAGGCCGTTTATCTCTCTGATTTTTGTATTTCCCTATCCTGCAGTGTCTCGTTCATGCTTCCGGTGCGGTATCCTTGTCCTGTATAATCCTTCTTCGTGAAGCAGTCTGGTGTATTCCCGGCTCCGCTCTCCTGTATGGCAGAGAAGATAAACCGGGTTCTCCTTTGGCAGATCGCACTTCTCATCAGAAAAATTCACCGACGGAATGTTAATGGCTCCCGGAAAGGTTCCTCTGACATAATGGTCCCGGGGACGAATATCCACAATGGTGATCTTTGCCGGATTTAATTTTTCCAGCTCCTCTATGGTAATAGAATCCATATTTTCTGTCACCTGTCCTTCCCGGCAATGTCTTTTACCACTTCTCCGGCGATGATCAGCCCTGCCACCGACGGTACAAATGCCAGGCTTCCCGGAATGTCCCTGCGCTCTGTGCACTTGTGCTCTGCGCCGGGCGGACAGATACAATTTGTCCTGCAGCTGATCGACATATCTTCCATGGGCCTCGTCGGTTTTTCCTCCGAATACACCACCTTCAGCTTTTTGACACCTCTCTTTTTCAGCTCTCTTCTCATCACCTTGGCCAGGGGACACATCTTCGTCTTGTATATATCGGTAACCCTGAACTGGCTTGCGTCCAGCTTGTTGCCGGCTCCCATGCAGCTGATAACGGGGATATTCTTTCGCTGCGCCTGCAGCACGATCTCAATTTTGGCTGTGACCGTGTCCACCGCATCCACCACATAATCGTACTCCTCAAAGGGAAACTCCTCCGCATTTTCCGGCAGGAAAAAGCATTTGTGCACGGTGACCTCCGCATTGGGATTGATTTCCAGTATCCGCTCCTTCATCACATCTGCCTTGTATTTTCCCACTGTTTTTCTGGTCGCTATAATCTGCCTGTTCAGATTGGTCAGGCAGACTTTATCATCGTCGATTAAATCAAAAGAACCCACACCACTTCTGACAAGTGCTTCACACACGTAGCCGCCTACGCCTCCGATGCCGAAAACTGCCACTCTGGATTCGCTCAGTCTTTTCATTGCTTCCTCACCAAGAAGCAGCTGGGTTCTGGAAAACTGGTTCAGCATGAGCTGTCCTCTCCTGTTCTGTACATTTTATCAGTTTCACTGCGGTTATGCTTACCGCAGAACACTCCGGAATCTGCGGTTTTTCCGCCAACGTATCATAACATACCAAATGAGAGAACGCAAGCGCTCTCTCATCTGATATATTACCTGTATAGCCGTACTCTTACTCTGTAAACAGAGGAGTGGAATAGTATCTGTCTCCTGTATCCGGAAGCAGTGCCACAATGGTTTTTCCTTTATTTTCCGGACGCTTTGCCAGCTGGATTGCACCGTGGAGCGCTGCACCTGAAGAAATACCTACCAGGATACCCTCTTTCTTTGCAAGAAGCTTGGCTGCCGCAAATGCATCCTCGTTCTCTGCCTTGAAAATCTCATCGTAAATTGATGTATTCAGGACATCCGGTACAAAACCGGCGCCGATTCCCTGAATCTTGTGAGCACCTGCCTTGCCTTCGGACAGCACCGGTGAGGATGATGGCTCCAGTGCAACCACTTTGATATCCGGATTCTGTCCCTTCAGGTACTCTCCGACACCTGTCAGAGTTCCGCCTGTTCCTACACCGGCAATGAAAATATCCACCTTGCCGTCTGTGTCTTTCCAGATTTCCGGTCCCGTTGTAGCTCTGTGGATCGCAGGATTGGCCGGATTCACAAACTGTCCCGGTATAAAGCTGCCCGGAATCTCCTCTGCCAGTTCATTTGCCTTTGCAATTGCACCTTTCATACCCTTTGAGCCTTCCGTCAGCACCAGCTCAGCACCGTATGCCTTCAGAATATTTCTGCGCTCAATACTCATGGTCTCCGGCATGGTCAGGATAATGCGGTATCCCTTTGCAGCTGCGATGGATGCCAGACCGATACCTGTATTTCCGGATGTAGGCTCGATAATCACAGAGCCCTCTTTCAGGATTCCCTTTTCCTCCGCATCCTCAATCATCGCCTTTGCAATTCTGTCCTTTACGCTTCCTGCCGGGTTAAAATACTCCAGCTTTACCAGAACTGTCGCCTCGAGGCCGAGCTCCTTCTCGATATTTACCACCTCAACAAGCGGTGTATTTCCAATAAGACCCAGTGTTCCCTTATAATAATTTGCCATGATAAATCCTCCTCTTCCTGTGAATTCTCTGGAATTATAAGAGAATATTATCACCATTTTCCTAGTATGTCAATAGGTTTTAGGGTTTTTCTTAAAACTCATTTCCCGGAAACTGAGGAATTCCTGCAAATCCTGCCTGCAGATCTTCATCTGTCGGGATGTAGTCTTCCATTACCCCGTCATTGAATTTCTCATAGGCAACCATGTCAAAATATCCTGTTCCGGTAAGTCCGAAGACGATTGTCTTCTCCTCCCCTGTCTCGCGGCATTTGATTGCCTCGTCAATGGCCACGCGGATTGCATGGGAACTCTCCGGTGCAGGAAGGATTCCCTCTATTCTCGCAAACATTTCAGCCGCCTCGAACACGGATGTCTGCTCTACGGAACGTGCTTCCAGAAGACCGTCATCATACAGCTGAGAGACGATGGAGCTCATGCCGTGGTATCTCAGCCCGCCTGCATGGTTCGGTGACGGGATAAAGTTGCTTCCCAGTGTATACATTTTAGCCAACGGTGTCACCTTACCGGTATCACAGAAGTCATATACGTATTTTCCTCTCGTAAGGCTCGGGCAGGAAGCCGGTTCTACCGCGATAATCTGATAATCCTTCTCACCGCGCAGCTTTTCGCCCATGAACGGAGAGATCAGGCCGCCCAGGTTGGAGCCGCCGCCGGCACATCCGATGATCATGTCCGCTTTGATTCCGTATTTGT
>SFEV01000032.1 GCA_004557975.1 Lachnospiraceae bacterium | reverse complement strand
CAGTCCGTTTCGAAAGCATTCATTCACGCAGTCCGTTTCGAAAGCATTCATTCACACATTGACAAATTCAGGAATTGCCTGTAAACTTGTACCAGAGAACCATAACTGTCAAGCAGATATTCGTAATCCGCTTCTCTGTCTACTTATAACCGGATAACTGCTTCGATAAAAATCAATATAAAAATATAAACAGTCTCAGTGCAACCACACAATTAACTTAAAGGAGGAACGCTTATGCAGCATGGTATCTACTACGCATACTGGGAAAAGAAATGGGAAGGGGATTACATTTATTACACAGACAAGGCAGCACGTCTCGGCTTCGATATTCTGGAGATCGCCGCAAGTCCGCTTCCGTATTACACAAAGGAGCAGATTCAGGCGCTTAAGAGCTGCGCGAAAAGCAACGGAATTCGTCTGACTGCAGGACACGGACCGGCTCCTGATCAGAATATCGCCTCTGCCGATCCTTCCATCCGTGCAAATGCCATTGAATTTTATAAAAAACTCTTCGATGTGATGGGACAGTTGGATATCGACTTGATCGGCGGTGGAATTTATTCTTACTGGCCGGTGGATTACACAAAACCAATCGATAAAGAAGGCGACTGGAAACGGAGCGTAGAGGGTGTACGTGAGATGGCCCATATTGCAGCCGGGAACAATATTACTTTATGTCTTGAAGTTCTGAATCGTTTTGAAGGTTATATTCTGAATACCTCCGAGGAAGGTACACGTTTTGTCAAAGAGGTGGGAGAACCGAATGTGAAGGTTATGCTTGATACCTTCCATATGAATATTGAAGAGACGAGCATCGGTGATGCAATCCGCACAGCAGGACCGCTGCTTGGGCATTTCCACACCGGAGAGTGCAATCGACTCGTACCCGGCAAAGGCCGCACTCCGTGGCGTGAGATCCACGACGCACTGCGTGATATCAAATATGACAAGGCAGTCGTAATGGAACCGTTCGTGCAGACAGGTGGAAAGGTCGGCTCCGATATCAAGGTATGGCGACCGATGGTGGATGATCAGTCAGAGGCCCGTCTTGACGAAGATGCAAAGGCAGCCCTTACTTTCCAGCGCTACATGCTTGGATAAAATGTGCTTCATATATTCTTGCGGTGAATTTTTATCGTTCTGGGGAAAAAGTTTTCCTGTACGATAATTAAATTCCCCGAAGCATCCGGTGATATGTTCATACAGGAACATCATCACCCACCGCTTCGGGGAATTTTATGTTTCCTCAGCAGACAGTCCAATGCTCCAAAAGCCGGTCAGTCTGTTTGCCGTCAGTCTATTTGCCGTATCCGTTCCATCCCGGAATTGTTCCGTCAATATCCCACAGATCCTGCCAGTCTTTGGCACCTTCCCAGAGGAATACGTGTCCTTTGACGAGACGGCAGCCGCGCTCTGCTTTTTTCAGCAGCTCCAGCTCCTCGTCTGTGATCGGGTCTTCAAAGGAAGCCCGCAGATTGCTCATGTAGTTTTTCCGCGTCGTAGAGAACGGGATCGGCGTGTGGCCGCGCTTTACAGCCCACTTCAGACACGTTACAGCCGGATGGTCTCCATGAGCTTTTGCCACTGCCTGTACCTCCGGAAGCTGTGTATCCACCACATCGTCCGGCATTCTGTCACGTTCCGGACGTGCAGGAGAGCCGATCGGGCAGTAACCGATAATCTCTATTCCGTTTTCCCTGCAGAAATTGTACAGTTCCTCCTGCTGGAATGCAGGATGCAGCTCCATCTCATTGACAGCAGGCTTGATCCTGCAGTCACGCAGAATCAGCTTCAGCTTCGGGATCGTCACGTTGGACACTCCGATCTGCTTTACCAGTCCCATATCCACAAGACGTTCCATCTGTCTCCAGCATGCCATAAATTCTTCGTGAATATACGGTCTCGATTCCGGATTGCGTGCATCCACATCACATCCCGGTGCATGGTAATTCGGGAATGGCCAGTGCACAAAATACATGTCAAGATAGTCCAGGCGCAGATCTCTCAGCGTCTTTGCGCATGCCAGCAGGACATCTCCCTTTCCGTGCATATCATTCCACACTTTTGATATGATGAACAGATCTTCTCTTTTAATCCCGGCCTCAAATACATGCTCCAGAGATTCTCCGATCAGCTGTTCATTGCCGTAGCACGCTCCGCAGTCCACCATCCGGTATCCGGAAAGCACTGCATCCTCCACTGCTGCCGCAATCTTTTCTCCGGGAACGCTGTCCGAACCAAAAGTTCCGATGCCCAGTCCCGGCATTCTGGCTCCCGTATACAGAGTTTTGTACGGCACATCCGCCGGATTTACCGCATCAGCAGGAATTCTGTTTTCTGCCATAATATTATCCCCCTTTATATGGTTTGATTTTCTGTACTTTGATTTTTTACTTTTTCGTGTTTTTCTTTTATGAACTATTTTCTTCTGCGGTCAGCTTCCGCATGGTGGCTCACAGCCGTTTACGCCTCACTGTCAATCAGAATCTTTCCTTTGACAGCTCCCGGCGTCCTGTACAGTTCAAATGCAGATGCTATCTCACTGAGCGGGATCTTTTTAAAGATGAAGGACTCGTCAAATTTAAGCTGACCTGTCTTGAAATAGTGGGCAGCCATCTTCCATTCATGCCCAGGAAACGGTGCACTGTAAGACATCCATGAGCCTGTAAGCTTAAACTCTTTACGATTGATATTTTCCCATTCACTGACACTGAAGGTAAGCTCTTTTGTCGGTGTACCGATAAAGCAGACCTGCGCTTTGTTTGCAGCCAGTGAGAAAGCCATTTTCATTGTAATCGCATTTCCCGCCGTCTCATAAACGTACTCAAATCCACGATTGTCGGTGAGCGCCAGCGCCTGATTCATAAAATCCGCATCCAGTGTGTTGACTGTGCAGTCTGCCCCAAGGCGCTTTGCCAGCTCCAGCCGTTCCGGAACAATATCAAAAACAACTACTCTGCGGGCCCCGAAGATCTTCGCCCACTGCATTGTCAGCAGACCGATCGTTCCGCCGCCGAGAATCGCCACTGTTTTTCCTCCCCGGTACTCATTGCGTTCCAGCCCGTGAAGCGCAACTGTAGCAGGTTCAAAGAAAGCGCCCTGTTCAAAGCTTACCTCATCGTCAAATTTTACCAGATTACGCTCCGGAACCACCACATACTCCGCAAAGCTCCCGAACTGCCTCGATCCTACAAAGCTGTAATGCTTGCACAGGGAATAATTTCCTTTCTGACAGTCCTCACACTCCATACACGGAATAAGCGGAACACCCGCAACACGGTCGCCAGTCTTCAGTGTGGTCACACCTTCTCCGATCTCTGCAACGGTACCGGAAAACTCATGTCCCAGCACATTCGGGAAAAAGTGGCACGCATCCCCGTTTACACGCGGGATATCGGAACCGCAGATTCCCGTATACTTAACTTTTACCAGAACCTGTCCTGCCTTCGGAACCGGTTTTTCGATCTCCTCATATCGGATATCGTATTTTGCATGTACTACTCCTGCTTTCATATTCATCATCAGATACCTCTTTTCTTAATTGTCAGGCGGATTTTCTCAATCCGCTTCGCTACTTGCTCATAACCGAATAACTGTTCAGATCACAGATTGACTATTTATATTTAAATCTCAGAAAACACCTGTGTCATCGCCCGGGACAGCTTCAGATAGGATTCCATTCCCTTCCGGTAAACCGCGTGACGTTCCGGATCGGGCGTATGTACTCTCGTGATGGAAATTGTCCTCTTCACTGCCTCGTCATAACTACCGTAAATTCCTGTACCGACCCCTGCAAGGATCGCAGCGCCAAGTGTCGTCGCCGTATCAGAGGCAGGCACCCGGATCGTCTTGCCGGTGACGTCTGCCTTGATCTGTGTCCAGAAAACGCTGTTTGCAGCTCCGCCCATGGCAATCAGTTCATCTGCCTCCACACCGATTTCCGCGGCTGTCATCAGATTATGCTGCAGAGAATATGCCACTCCCTCCAGCGCGGCACGGATCATATGTGCACGCGTTTTATGGAATCCCAGCCCATAAAAGACACCTTTGGCGTCGGGATTCCAGATCGGAGACCGTTCCCCCGCCATATACGGCAGAAAGATCACGCCGTCAGAACCGGCAGGCACAGAAGCCGCAGCCTCCGTGAGATCATCAAAACTCTCCTGCGCTCCGAACTCCTGGCGGAACCATCTGAGCACTCCGCCTCCGCCAACCGTTCCGCCCTGCAGCAGCCACAGTCCCGGCACAACGTGTGGGCTGAGAATCAGCTTCGGATGTGCTTTGGCCTCATCCAGACAGATACTCATGCCGCCAGCCTGACCTCCCTGCTCCTGTGTCTGCCCCGGAAGATAAACACCGGCACCGAGCGTTCCGCATGCAGCATCCAGACCTCCCGCCACCACAGGAATTCCTGCAGTCAGTCCCGTCTGCCCTGCAGCTTCCGCTGTCACACCTCCGACCACCGCATCGCACTCATACAGCTCCGGTACCAGATCCGTTGACAGGCCAAGCAGATCTGCAAGCTCTGCATCGTATGTACACGTCTTCATATCAAAAAAATGAATCCCGTATCCCTGTGACAGTTCCTGGCTCATCACACCGGTAAGCCTGTATACGATATAGCTGTTGCTCTGCAGAAATTTATACGTTTTCTCATAGACCTCCGGTCTTTCCGATTTAAACCAGAGCATTTTCGGTGTGGAATAAGACGGAAGAAAATCATTGCCCGCAGTCCCGAAAATCCTTTCAAATCCAATCCCGGATTTCACATCCTGGCAGATCTGGTTGGCCCGCGTATCCATCCATATAGGTGTCCTTGCAAGGCAGTTTCCATCCCGATCCACCGGAATACAGGACCAGCTCTGTCCGTCCACACCGATGCCGGCAATTTCTCCGGGAGCAACTCCCGACTGCTCCACTACCTGCCGTATTCCGCGGCAGATTGCCGCCCACCATTCATCCGGGTCCTGCTCCACCCATCCCGGCTGCGGATAATACAGCGCATACGGCACATTGGTCTGCGCCAGTACATTCCCCGTCACATCAAACAACGCCACCTTACACGCAGACGTACCAATATCAATCCCAAGTAAAACCTCTCCCATGTAATCTCCTTTCACCATAGAGCGAACCGGTTCGTTTTTCTTTTATTATAAGTTTATGTTCCGGTTTTGTCAAATAATATCTGCATATCTTCTTTTATTTCTGAATCAAGCAGTGGTACTGTTCACTTTGTTCGCAGTACCACACTTCGCGATGCAGGCAGAGATTTTATAGTCCATACTCCTTCATAAGCTGTTCCTGGTACACAGAATCTGTCACTGCCCTCCGCAGATCAGCCTCACGTCCATCATCCAAAAGTCGGCGATTCAACTCATTGACCCGGCTTCTGCCCTCTTCTCTGCCTTCTTCTCTTAATGTTCTGTTGTGCTGCTTTTCATTATATACAGTCAGGAGCATTTCCTTCACCTCCGCACGGTTCTTGCGCAAAACATCTTCCAAAATCCCCTTATTAATACACTCATCCACAGCCAGATCTACAGATATCCTGATATCATTTCCTTTATCCAGATATTTTCTGACCGCCTGCACAAAAAATGCATAATCCGACAGGCGCTTACATCTCTTCATAATTTCCTGATTATGACCATAATTAATATTGAGCATCGTGGCACAACATTCCAACACAGTCTCTTCTGTACCACATGCCGCATTCCGGCTCTCAAAAGAATCTGAAAGTCTCAGCACCATCCGGTCAGGCTGTTCCTCCGCGCCATTATAGAATATAATGTATCTGGGAATCGGGAGCCACAGTCTTGCAGAGGAATACAGGTCAAGATCATTACTCTCCACATATCCCCGCAGCATATCAGAAAAATAAAACAGCCCCCGCAGCGGCATGTTGGGATTCCAGGAGCTCTGATGCTCATACAGATTCAGTTCACATCCAATCAGAAAACTGAGGTCATTTTTAAATCCAAGGTATACGACATCCTCCAGAGTCGTTATCACAAGCTCTTCCTGATCCGTATACTCTGTCCCGTTAATTGCATTATACAGATCCAGGAGATCTTTTTTATCCTGAAAGATAAAACGGAAAAGTCTGTCCTTGTATTTCCTGTTTATCCGAAAACCACGGATTTTTTCCCAAAACTGTTTTGAAAAAATTTTCTTCATTCTGTCTCCTTATTTTAACATATTCTCCGGAATCGCTGCAACCGTCAGACATAATTTCTCTTTTATTCATTACTGTTCACGAGTCACAATGTACTGAAACTGCATTTTATGTAATTTTACATGTACCCCTAAGAATTTCCATATTTCTATTTTGTAATTATATCTCTTTTTGTATATAAAATCAATCATTATATTTATGAGTCATGATGAATATTCGAACCACCCTTTTCTGTTTCAGCTGCAGCGCAGAAATATCTGCCAAAATACAGAAATAGTTACTGTTCACTTCGTTCACAGCAACACGCTTCGCGATGCACAGAAACTGCATTTCATGCAGTTTCGCACATGATACCCTCGGGATTTCCGCGCATTCTGCGCGAAAACACCTCGCGGAACAGTGGCACATGAACAGTAACCAGAAATAATCTACGTGAATATATTTTCTCTGATACTCTGTACAAATCATCCGGTTCAGCGTATACTGCTAAAAAAGGAGGCTTCTATGGCAAAACAAAAAGAAACAAAAACAAATGCAATGCGTATTCTGGAACGCATGAAAATTCCATACAACGTTCACACGTACGAATGTGACGAATTTATTGACGGAAAGCAGACGGCAGACCTGCTGGGATTTCCGCATGAGATCATGTTCAAGACACTGGTGACTGTCAGCCCTGACAAATCCTGTTTTGTCTTTGTCATCCCCATCGACGAAGAGCTGGATCTGAAAAAGGCTGCCAAAGCGGCAGCCTGTAAATCACTTTCTATGATCCATGTAAAAGAAATCCTCGGAATTACGGGATATATCCGCGGCGGCTGTACCGCCATCGGCATGAAAAAACAGTATCCTGTCTTCATGGATGAATCGGCACTGAATCACCGGCATATTATCGTCAGCGGCGGAAAAATCGGAGCACAGATTGAGCTGACTCCAGAGGATTATAAAAAAGCATGCGGCGCTGTATTCTGCGCACTGACACATGCATAGCTGTTCATGCGGCCACGCTGTTTTATCTGCGCCCGCATGGTACCTTCTCCATATGGCATGGCAGCATGGATAAGCACATTTTCAGTTACCGTTCACGTAACGTGAACAGAAACTGTTTTCAGAATACTCCCAGATGTTCCAGCAGAATTTTCAGACCGAGCAGAATCAGTATCAGTCCGCCTGCAAATTCTGCTTTTGATTTATACCGCGATCCGAATATATTTCCGATCTTCGCGCCGGCCGTTGAGAGTATAAATGTAATGATCCCAATGAAGGAAACTGCCGCCACAATGTTCGTATCCGGCAGGAACGCAAACGTGATACCGACAGCAAGAGCATCGATACTGGTGGCCACTGCCATCAGAAACATGGTTTTTACATCGAGAGAATCATTATTTTCTTCACAGCAGTCACATTCCCGGGATTCTTTTATCATATTTGCACCGATCACAGCAAGCAGCACGAAGGCGATCCAGTGATCCACCGATGTAATATAATCTTTAAACTGATATCCGAGTATATACCCGATCAGCGGCATCAGCGCCTGAAACCCTCCGAACCATATCCCACAGACTGCTGCCTTTGACAGGGGGCATTTTTTCATGGCAAGCCCCTTACAGACAGAGACTGCAAAGGCATCCATAGATAGTCCTGCTGCAAGAATAAATAATTCAACAATTCCCATTTTCTGTTCTCCTTTGCTTTTGTTTTGCAGCGCAAAAAAAGAGACTCCACGTATAACTGAGCGTTCAGCTATACATGAGTCTCGCTATTTAAGACAAGCCAGACCGCATCGGTCAGTATGTTGACTTGCCACATAATCTGACGCCGGTATCCGACTGATCAGTCCGCCGGACAAAGCGCTGCTATGCTAACTACTCCCTCACGGGTTTTAATTGTTGATAAATTTTATCATCGGGTTTGCTGCATGTCAATCCCTTTTACAATTTTTTTATCGACTCGCCCTCAAACATTTCTGTTTCCAGTACAATTTTCGTTCCGGCTTCCGTTTTTTCCCCGGAAAGTCTGGCAAGCATCAGCTCCGCCGCCTTCCTGGCAATTTCATGCATCGGCTGCGACACCATCCAGAGCTTTGGCTTGACCACCTGAGAAATCATGATATTGTCAAATCCGATGATGGATATATCGTCGGGGAAGCGCACACCTTTTTCGTTGAGCGCAATAATTCCTCCCAGTGTAATTTCATAATTGCTGAGGAATACGGCAGTGGGCGGCTCTTCCAGAGCGAGCAGCCGCTTCATCGCCTGATATCCGAACTCTGTCCCCAGCATAGGCCCCTGCTCTATATAATCCTGATGCACCGCAAGAAGCGCATCGCGATGTGCCTGATAATACCCATCGAGACGTTTCTTCGCCGTATACGTACTGGACCTTCCGCCGATCATTCCGATTCTTGTGTGGCCGTAATCCATCAGCAGACGGACCGCCTGATAAGATGCTTTCTCATTATCCACCAGCACACAGTCCAGTTCTCTGTCACCGAAGCTTCTGTCAATCAGCACAACAGGAATTTCCCGATCAAGCGCCGGCTCCAGATACGCTGAACTTGACGACGTCGGAATCGCAATAATGCCATCCACACGTTTGCCAAGCAGGAAGCGCAAAGCCTCTGCCTCCAGCTTCTCGTCTCCGCGGCAGCCGCACACGATTGTACCGTAATCCCGTTTCCGCAGAATATCCTCTATTTCTGTAATAATTGTACTGGCAAATATATTATCCAGACGGTGGGTCAGAATCCCGATGGTCCGCGTGCGGTTTGTCGCAAGCCCCCGGGCCACCTCATTTACCTCGTAATGAAGCGTTTCAATCGCCTCTTCAATCAGAGCTCTGTTTTTCGGCAAAACATTTCCGCCGTTCAGGTATTTGGAGACAGTTGCCAGAGAAAGTCCCGTCATCCTTGTGATATCACGTATTGTAGCTGCCATCTTTCCTCCCGTTGCACATTTTTTCCTGACACAGATCAGCACTCAGAATACGTTTCTCTGTCCGTATCAAGCGGATGTTCGCAATCCGCTTCACTACTTGCTCATGACCGAATAACTGCTTCGCAGTTTATCAGATGGGGCTTTCACCCACCTGATACAAGCAAGTCCCTGCCCACCCCGTATTCAGGGACGATTTCTCACTTACGCGGCACCTGCTCCATATCTTCCACCACATGCGGCAGACGAACGGTCCTGTTTTCCTGAAGCCGTTCATTTACATCATCTCTGATCCACTTATAAAACGTCGCTGTGAGGGGTACTCCGACCAGCATGCCCGTCACACCGAGCAGGCCGCCTCCGACTGTGACAGCTGCCAGCACCCAGATGCCCGGAAGTCCGATCGATCCTCCGACTACGCGGGGATAAATCAGGTTGCCCTCCACCTGCTGTAAAATCACGAGAAAAACAAGGAAAATAAGCGCCTTCAGAGGACTGACGGTCAGAATGACAAATGCACCGACAAACGCACCGATGTAGGCACCCATCACAGGGATCAGTGCGGAAACACCGACAATCGCTCCCGTCATCACCGCATACGGAAGCCCCAGCAGCAGCATGCCAATGATACAAAGTGATCCGAGAATGCACGCTTCCAGAAGCTGACCGCTGATAAAGCTTGTAAAAGTGCCATGGGCAAGTGCAAAAAAGCTCTCAATCCTTCCGGACCACTGCTTCGGCAGATATACCTTTGCCAGTTTGTGGAGCTGTCTGCGCAGATTCTCCTTCTGGAAAAGCATATAAATAGCAAAAATGACAGAAATTACTCCGGTCACAGTGAAAGACACCAACAGATTCGCAACAGAAAATGCAGAATTAAACAGGCTGCCGATCCCTTTCGTCAGGAAGCCTCCCAGCTTGTCATAGACGGAGTTCCAGTCGATTTTCAGAGAGGTCAGGAATTTTTCCAGATTCTCATAGCCTGCCGCAGCCGCTATATCTGCCAGCCATCTCTGGAATCTGACAAATGCCACCGGAATATCCTTGGTCAGTACAAGTACTGCATCACTCAATGCCGGAATAACCAGCGTCAGCAGTAAAACAACAAAAAGAATCACCAGCAGGAAGCTTGCGAATACGCAGACGGGACGCCGCGTTTTCTGTACCCATGGATCCGTACGCTTCGGAAAATATATTTTTTCCAGCTTTTTCATCAGAATGTCCAGAACGTACGCAATCACAAATCCGTAAACCAAAGGCTTCAGGATATCCACCAGAAGCACAGCCAGCGCAAATACTTTGTCAGAATATTTGACGACCAGACAGGATAATACAGCCAGCAAAGCAATGTTGATCCAGCTTCTCTTCATATAACTCACCTCTGTTTTCTTTCAGCCCCACGAAAGATACCTGCTGCATCACGGCACTTCCGAAAGGCATCGTTTACAGTTCCTCATCCTCATGCAGCCAGTCCAGATAACGGCGTACGTTTCTCTCATATCCGTTTTCGGACGGCTCATAAAACTTTCTGCCAATCAGCTCGTCCGGAAGGTACTGCTGCCTGGAAAAATGCTTCGGATAATCATGGGGGTACTCATATCCGATCCCACGGCCAAGCTTCTGTGCCCCCTTATAGTGGCTGTCACACAAATGAGGAGGTACCGCCGCCGGCTTTTCCTGTACTGCATTCATCGCCTGGAAAATCGCATTTGTCACCGAATTGCTCTTCGGAGCTGTAGCTATGTAGATCGCTGCCTGAGCCAGAATAATCTGAGCCTCCGGCATTCCGACCCGCTCCACTGCCTGCGCGGCAGCGACTGCCACCTGCAGCGCATGGGGATCTGCGATTCCCACATCCTCCGCCGCATGAATCATAATGCGGCGCGCAATAAATGTGACGCTCTCCCCTGCATACAGCATACGTGCCAGATAATATACGGCAGCATCCGGATCCGATCCTCTCATACTCTTGATAAAAGCAGAGATTGTATCATAGTGATTGTCTCCGCCCTTATCATAGCGCACCACACGCTTCTGGATACACTCGGAGGCAACATCCAGTGTGATACGGATTTTCCCGTCAGCACCCGGCGCCGTTGTCAGGACACCGAGCTCCACTGCATTCAGCGCCAGGCGTGCATCTCCGCCTGCCATATCTGCCAGAAATTCCTCCGCATCCTCATCAATCTCTGCGCAGTACGCACCCATTCCGCGTTCCTCATCATAGACAGCCCGCCGGATCAGTGTTCTGATATCTTCCTTCCCGAGAGGCTTCAGTTCAAAGACAACAGACCGGGAAAGCAGCGCACTGTTTACTTCAAAATAGGGATTCTCCGTCGTTGCTCCGATCAGAATCAGCGTACCATCCTCCACAAAGGGCAGCAGATAGTCCTGCTGACCTTTATTGAAGCGGTGAATCTCATCAACAAACAGGATCGTCTTTTTGCCGTACATACCCAGATTGTCTTTTGCTGATCTGACAACCTCTTCCATATCCTTTTTCCCGGCTACCGTGGCGTTTATCTGAGTAAATTCAGCACTTGTGGTATTCGCAATCACCTTTGCAAGGGTTGTCTTTCCGGTTCCGGGAGGACCGTAAAAAATCAGAGAACTCAGCTTATCTGCCAAAATCGCCCGGTACAGCAGCTTATCTTTTCCGATAATGTGCTGCTGCCCCACGACCTCCTCCAGCGTTCTCGGCCTGATACGTGATGCCAGCGGAGCCTCACTTTTGGCCGCCTTCGTTCTCGCATATTCAAATAAGTCCATTTACACTTTTCCCCCATCATCACTCCAGTATCAGTCTGTCAACTGTCACAAATTCATAGCCCCGGGCCTGAAGCGCGTCGACGATGCGCAGCGCCGCTTCCACAGAAGAATCATAATAATCGTGAAGCAGAATAATATCTCCGCTCTCCACATCGTCCAGAACCCGTTCCACCACAACCTCTGTATTTCTTGTGGTCCAGTCCAGCGGATCGACATCCCACAGAACAGGAATCATCACAAAGGAGCACTCCATATTTTTATTCCATGCGCCAAAGGGTGGCCGCACAAATTCCGTGTCCTGCCCGGTAATCTCCCGTACCAGGCCGCTCGTCTTCTCCACCTGCTCGCATGCCGCATCTCCGCTCATATCACAGATTTTCACGTGGTCATACGTATGATTGCCAATCAGGTGTCCCTCCTGGCTCATACGCTGTATCAGATCTTCATTGCCGGGTATATTTTTGCCGACGACAAAAAATGTCGCCACTACGTGCCGCTTTGCAAGACCGTCAAGCAGCTTTTCCGTATAGACTGGATGCGGTCCATCGTCAAAAGTAAGCGCAGCTACTTTCCGCTCTGCATCCGCCCGGGATTCATCTGCCTCATTCTCTTCCGGAACAACATCACCCTGCAGAGCATTTTTGCCTGCAGAAGGTGTATCGCCTGTCTGTGCAGGCAAATCCCCTGCTGCGGCAGATACCTGCTCTTCCGGTTCTGTCAGCCCGGAGAACGACTGATTCGAAGAAGATCCGGAAACATATTTCTCACCGGAAATTTTCCGGACATCCTTACGCACAGAGAAGCCAAGGAGTGTTATCATTCCCCAGAAACAGAGTGATTTTACAGTTCGTACACCAAACTCTTTCAGAAATGTTCTGCGGCCATCTTTTACTCCGTCATCTTTTTCAGCCAAATCATTCGCCCCATGCCACATCAGATATTCTGTTTATTATATGACACGGGGCAAAAAAGCATACTCACTGCTTTTCATCAATGCATTTCATCTGATACATCTTCCGCATTACTGTCTCTGTTCTCATCCAGAACTTCCTGTGCATCACTGTCTCTGTTCTCATCCAGAGCTTCCTGTGCATCACTGTCTTCATCGTTCTCCTCTTTGGAGACACCGCGGAACTGATCCATGAATTTCCGTTTCAGAACTACACTTGCCACAAAAATAATCACGCCTGTGGTACTTCCCGTATTCACAAGGAAAAAAATCAGCCCGGCAAGTCCGGCAGCATCCGATGCCGCGTAGAGATAATACGAGCGCTTCTGTTCATCCGTCTTTCCCTCAAAGGATCCAAGCCATACGACAGACAGCACATTGGAAACGAGCCAGTAAATAACAAACAGCACCGACATCCCCACAGGAAAAAGCAGTGTCTCAGCCAGATTATTGATTCCGACCAGGATGAGAAACACAACTGCCACCGCAAGAATTACAATGGAAAGCATAAAAATCTTATTTTCTTTTTTCTTTCTCTGTTCTTCCGTCATAGCAACCTCCCACTTCACCTTTTGCGCGGTTTGGCCGTTACGCCAGAGTCACCTTGCGGAAATTTTTCTTTCCTCTCTTAAGCACAATTCCGTCTCCGGAAAGCTGCTCTTTCGTGATTACAGTCTTGATATCTGACACCTTCTCGCCATCCACAGTTACACCGCCCTGCTCTACTGCACGGCGTCCCTCGGAGCGTGACGGCACAAGACCGGATTTCTGAAGCAGAGAGATAATATCGATACCATCCTCTGTAAGATCCGCCTCTGCAATCTCGGCAGACGGCATATTTGCTGCGTTTCCGCCCGTAAACAGTGCACGTGCGCTCTCCTGTGCCTTTCTGGCCTCTTCCTCTCCGTGTACAAGGCTTGTCAGCTCGTAAGCCAGAATCTCCTTTGCCTGGTTCAGCTGGCTTCCTTCCCAGTGGTCCATCTCGTCAATCTGCTCCAGCGGCAGGAAGGTCAGCATACGCAGACACTTCAGCACATCCGCATCTGCAACATTTCTCCAGTACTGGTAGAAATCAAAGGGAGAGGTCTTGTTCGGATCAAGCCATACGGCGCCGCTCTGAGTTTTGCCCATCTTCTTTCCCTCGGAATTGAGCAGAAGTGTGATCGTCATTGCGTAAGCATCCTTGCCCAGCTTACGGCGGATCAGTTCTGTACCGCCAAGCATATTGCTCCACTGGTCATCTCCTCCGAACTGCATGTTGCAGCCGTATTTCTGGTACAGGGCATAGAAATCATAGCTCTGCATAATCATGTAGTTAAATTCCAGGAAGCTTAAGCCTCTCTCCATTCTCTGCTTATAACACTCAGCTGTCAGCATTCTGTTGACGGAGAAATGCGGTCCCACCTCACGCAGCACATCCACGTAATTCAGATCCAGCAGCCACTCAGCATTGTTGACCAGCAGAGCCTTGTCCTCTGAAAAATCAATGAAGCGGCTCATCTGTTTCCTGAAGCATTCACAGTTGTGGGCAATCGTTTCCTTCGTCATCATCTGGCGCATATCCGTTCTTCCCGACGGATCACCAATCATAGCAGTACCGCCGCCAATCAGCGCAATCGGCTTGTTTCCTGCCATCTGCAGACGCTTCATCAGGCAAAGTGCCATAAAATGTCCCACATGAAGGCTGTCCGCAGTCGGATCAAAGCCAATGTAAAATGTTGCTTTTCCGTTGTTTACAAGGTCACGGATTTCCTTTTCATCTGTTACCTGGGCAATCAGGCCGCGGGCAACCAGTTCGTCATAAATCTGCATATTCTTTCCTCCTGAATGATTCGTATCGGGCAAAAGCCAAAAAAGCTCCCGCCCTATAGCTTGTTCTATAAGGACGAGAGCTGTAATCCCGTGTTACCACCTTATTTCACAGACAGCTCACACTGTCTGCCTCACCGAGTACCTGTATACTCTGACTCTGTAACGGGTGTCTCCCGCCGCAGCCTACTGGTCTGGCAGAATCTCAGTTCTCCTGCAAATATATTATCTGAAATGAACAGTATCACGAAATCACTCTGAAAATATATACTGCCGCCATACGTTCGGTGCGGAGCTCCGGGATGTATTCAAAAACAGCTTCCGTGTGCACCTCTCATCAGCCGGTAACTTTCTGTACCTTTCACTGTTCTCTACTTGTTCCCATCTGCGCCTTTATAAAATGGTCTGCATCGTACATCCACCATTTAACGAAAGTATAGCCAGTTCGGGACTTTTTGTCCAGAAACTGCATTTCATGCAGTTTCGCGCGTGATACCCTCGGGATTTCCGCGCATTCTGCGCGAAAACACCTCGCGGAACAGTGGCACATGAACAGTAATCTATTCATACCTCAGGGTATTGATCGTCGGAGGAAATCCGCCTCAGACGAATTTCCTCTTTATCTCTTCGAACTTTTCTGCCGTCAGCAGCGCATCCTCTTTCCGCCCCTGGAAATGAACCAGATATGTCCATCTCCCATACGGCTCAATTTTCCGGATACGCGACAGATTAATAATATATGACTTATGGCTGCGCATAAACTGCTCCGGATCCAGCTTTTTCTCAAGCTCTGCCATACTGGCAGACGTAACGTAGCTGTCCTTTTCCGTATAAATCACGGTTGCGTTATTTTCCCTCTGAATCAGAATAATATCAGGTATATTGATAAAGCTCATACTCTCTTTTCCCTTTACGAGGAGTTTATCATACCGGTATTCGGTACGGGATATTTTTTCCCCGGGCTCACAGGCAGTATTCTGCATCAGAGAAGCAATCCGGCTGAGTGTTCTGTCCATCCGTTCCACATCAAAGGGCTTTACCAGATAATCGAAAGCATACAGTTCAAATGCCTCCGGCATATACTCCGTATGAGCCGTTGCAAAAATAATTTTAACTTTGGGATCCAGGTCACAGAGAATTCTGGCACATTCAATTCCATTTTGTCCTTTGATCCCGATATCGAGAAATACGACCTCAGGCTGCTGCCTGCGAAATGCTATTACCGATTCTGCAATTTCATCGCACTCCGCCACCACCTGAAATTCCGGATGACGTTCAATCATTTTTTTCAGAAGCAGTCTCATTCCGGCTTCATCCTCAATAAGCATGACCCTGATTGCCATAGTGTTGATTCACCCTTCTCCTTCGCCTCTTTTTTGAGACAGGTTCCCCCAGAATCTCTGACCACAGAATGGCTTTCTGCAGCTCCTCCCGGTTTCCTGTTCTCACCGTGTCACTGATTTTCTGTACACAGGGACCTATCTGCATTCCGGATATGCTCAGATCCTCCCCGAGCCTTTTTTTCTGATACCCTGTGCTGTCGGCTGCATTCTCAGCCGCTGATTCTGCCGTTGATCCACCTGGCTGTTCATACCCGCCCGAAGCAGGAGCGTGTCCTTCTCTGCCGCCATTCTCAATAGAATATACAGACTTTCGTCCTTCCTTTTTTGCCCGCTTCCCGGATGTACCTGAGTTTTTTCCTTTTCGACTCCCTTTCGGAAACAGGGTTATCAGATCTCCGAGTCCGGCTTTGTTGACCCCTGTATGCATAAGCACTGCACTGCTCATCCGATAGGTCTGATTTTTGGCACGCTCCAGCTGCGTTTTCAGGTTCATTTCATCCAGACTGTGCTTTATTTTCATCCGCTCCATCGGGTTGTTCATTCCATTCAGATACATCCTGACACCTCTCTTCTGTCATAGCCGTTTCATTCTGATGCCCTTGTGATACCCTTGTGATTCCCTTTGTGATGCTCTTTGCCTGTAATGGCAGCTCCTTCTATGCAAGCGTCTGTTTCTCCGGCTTTTCTCCGCCGATTGTTGCACGCATTTCCGTATCTGCTTTCAGGTTCTGAAGCTCATAGTAGTCCATAACTCCGATTTTTCCCTCACGCAGAGCGTAAGCCATCGCTTTGGGCACTTCTGCCTCTGCTTCCACAACGTAGGCACGCATTTCCTGTTCCTTGGCCACAGCCATTGCCCGCCGCTCCTCGGCTTTCGCCTGAGCAATGTTTTTGTCTGCCTCGGCCTGCAGACTCTGAAGCTGCGCACCGATATTTCTTCCCACATCAATGTCTGCAATATCAATTGAGAGAATTTCAAAAGCAGTTCCCGAATCGAGCCCCTTGCTCAGAACACGTTTTGAAATATCATCCGGGTTCTCCAGCACCTCTTTGTGCGATGTGGCAGAACCAACGGTTGTGACAATGCCTTCGCCGATTCTTGCAAGCACAGTGGCCTCACCGGCACCTCCGACGAGACGTTCCAGATCTGCGCGGACCGTTACTCTGGCTTTTACCAGAAGTTCGATACCATCCTTTGCCACAGCCGATACATTCGTCGTCTCAATCACCTTGGGATTTACACTCATCTTTACGGCTTCCAGTACATTTCTTCCCGCAAGATCAATGGCCGCCGCTTTTTCAAATTTCAGCTCAATGCCGGCGCGTTCCGACGCGATCAGTGCATTTACCACATTGTCTACATTTCCGCCTGCAAGATAATGTGCCTCAAGCTGGTTGACACCGAGATCCAGTCCCGCTTTTCTCGCCTTGATCAGCGGCATGACAATTTTTGCAGGCTTTACACGGCGCAGGCGCATACCGATCATATTGAAAATGCTGATCTTGACGTTCGCCGCCAGGGAAGACACCCACAGTCCCACCGGAACAAATACAAAAAACAGTATGATCAGTAATCCTATGATTCCAAGCAATACAATCCATAAAATATTATCCATTCTTTTCTCCTCCTCATATAACAGGTACTGTGTATCGTTTGTACAGACTCCTCAGCTAAAGATTCGCCGACCTGTCATCGGAAATCCTCTCCCTGACCACCAGCTTTGACCCTTCCACACGGATAATCTCTATGGGGCTTCCCGCTGATATGTAGTTTCCCTCAGATACCACATCAAACTTGACATCATCAAAGGATCCTACCCCTGACGGCCGCAGATCTGTCGCCGCCTGACCGCGTCTTCCGAGCAGATACTGCAGGTCACTGGAGCTCAAATACCCTTCCTTTTTCTTCTGCTCATCCTTCAGAATAAGCGGCGAATGCAGTTTTCCTCTTGACAGCAGCCACAGAATCACCGCCAGCAGGATACCAAGCAGTGCAAGCACGGCAATTGTAATCACCGCCGCCTCCATTACGGAATCTGCCAGAAGAAATATTCCGGCTATGAGACATATGATTCCGCTGACCCCCGGTACGGAAAATCCGGGAAGCACCATCTCGATTCCAACCAGGATGAACCCGGCAGTCAGAAGAAGAATGCCGACTATCATCAATGGTTCCATCCCTGTTCCCCCTTTCTGTAAAAGCACGTAACGATTACGTTGATTACATTTTACATCTTATTTTTTCTTTGAAAAGACGTACCGTTTTACTTATACATTTTTTCCTTTTATCTGTCTTTTTTTCGTCACGAACTGACAGCATCTCTGAGACGCTTCCGTACTTTTTTCTGCTTCGGCAGCGTAAAGGCGAAAGATGTTTCCTGCGGTGAGCTGTTCACGAAAATTTCTCCGCCTGCTTCTTTTAAAACAGAAGCAACTATGGCAAGACCCATTCCGTGCCCTTCCCCCTTTTTTGTCGTATAGCCCCTCGTAAAAATCAGTTTCTGCTGGTACTCCGTTATCTCCGGTCCATTATTTACAACAACAATCCGATATTGAGCCGGTGTCTCCTCCATGCGCAGCCTGACCCATTTTTCCTTTTCATTCTGCCCTGCTGCCGCCACTGCATTATCAATCAGATTTGCCAGAATCTTGCAGAACTCCCACGGTTCCACCGGCAGTCTCTCCAGCTGCGTACCGACCTCCAGACAGAAACGGATTCCCTGCCGCTCCGCTTCTTCCAGCTTTGCCTGAAGCAGCGCATTTACTGCAGGTTCTGATGTACGCAGGGCCTGATTGACTTTCATGATATCCCGGAAGACCGGATTGAGATACTCTTTTGCCTCGTCAAACGCATTCAGTTCCAGAAGTCCGTACACAATCTGGATCTGATTCAGGTAATCATGGCGCTGCTCCCGCAGCCGTATATTCAGATGTTCCAGGTTTTCCATACTCTCCCTGTAACTTCTGTCCTGATATCTCACAACGGACATCAGTCCTGCCATGGACAGAAGACTGCTCAGAAGTACAATGCAGACAGACAGGTCAAGCAGCATCTCCGAATATTCCACGATATCTGTCAGAAGCCCGAGAAGAATTGCGGCTCCCAGCAGGAACTGCAGTCCATTAACAAGAAAAAGCATCCCTGTAAGCTTACGTACCGACACAGTAAACTCCTCCTTTTATCATACAACTGAGTCAATTATACAAAAAAGTCGCACTTTTCGCAAGACGAAGACCTTTCCTTGGATGATGTCCTATCATCTTCCAAAATTGCCCCGTTTCCTGATTGACAATACTATATGGCCGCTATACAATTACTCATACTGTTTTGTACTGTTGTCGGAATTTTCCCAATATCCGGGCGTATTTTTCCGCACACAAAATCCCGAACACCAACCGATTACCAAGGAGGATCCCCATGCAGCAAACAAAAGAAACAAACGGTGCTCCGCGCCAAAACAAAATGGGAACCATGCCGGTTCCGCAGCTTCTTCTGACCATGTCACTTCCAATGATTATTTCCATGCTGGTGCAGGCGCTGTACAATGTCGTAGACAGTATGTTTGTCTCGCAGATCAATGAGAATGCCCTGACTGCCGTATCGCTGGCTTTCCCGGTGCAGAATCTCATGATCGCCGTTGCATCCGGTACCGGCGTAGGTGTCAATGCGCTGCTCTCGCGCAGTCTTGGCGAGAAAAATTACAGCCAGGCAAACAAGGCGGCCAACAACTGTATCCTGCTCACTGCCCTGAGTTATCTCGTATTCGCACTTGTCGGTATTTTCGGCTCCCGCCTGTTTTTTGCAGCCCAGACCTCTGACCCGCAGATCGTCTCATACGGTTTTCAGTATATGAGTATCATCTGCATCTTTTCCTTCGGCCTGTTTTTTCAGGTCAGTATGGAACGTCTGCTCCAGTCAACGGGACTGACCTTTTATACAATGATTACTCAGGGAACAGGCGCCATCATCAATATTATCTTTGATCCGATACTGATCTTCGGCATGTTTGGCTTCCCAAAACTGGGAGTGGCGGGAGCTGCTGCGGCCACTGTGTTCGGCCAGATTGTTGCCATGTGCCTGGGCATTTATTTTAATTTCCGGAAAAATCCGGAGATCAAACTGTCCCTGAACCGTATGCGCTTCCACGGACCAACTGTAAAATCCATTTACATGGTCGGTGTTCCTTCCATACTGATGATGTCCATCGGATCTGTCATGACTTTCGGCATGAATAAAATTCTGCTGGTATTTTCATCGACGGCTGCTGCCGTATTTGGCGTGTATTTTAAGCTTCAGAGTTTCTTTTTCATGCCGGTCTTCGGTCTGAACAACGGAATGGTTCCGATTGTTGCATTCAATTACGGGGCAAGGGATAAAAAACGTATTCTTCATACAGTCCGACTGAGCTGTATCGCAGCATTTGTCCTGATGATATGCGGCCTGATCACATTTAATCTCATTCCGGATGTCCTTCTGGGGTTGTTCAATGCATCGGAAGACATGCTGTCCATCGGCTGCAAGGCACTGCGCACCATCAGCCTGAGCTATATTTTTGCGGGCTTCTGTATTGTACTCGGCTCCGTTTTTCAGGCCCTCGGAAACGGTATTTACAGTCTGATTGTCTCTGTGTGCAGACAGCTGTGTGTACTGCTTCCTGCCGCATGGATACTTGCGAAGGTTTTCGGTCTTGATGCCGTATGGTGGTCCTTCCCGATTGCCGAAATTGCATCTATTACCGTCACGCTGATTCTGTTTCGCAGAATCTATAAAAATAAAATCCAGCCGCTTAATGCTCCGCACATTTAAAGTGGGGGACTTGCCTGATTCGATTAAAAAAGGATGACCGCCTGCTCTGCACAGGAGATCATCCTTTTATTTGACTTTTTCTGTTTTATTCCGACAAAGCTCCGCTATACAAATGCGTTGCGCTCTTCATCGTACTCATAGTTCACCGCTCTCAGCTTTTCCTCCAGTCCCGCTCTGTCCACATTCATGCTCGCACAGAAATCATCCAGCGAGCCGAACTGATCGCGAAGCTGTGTGTTTACATAGCTCAGAAGCATAATCGGATCCTGTGGTAAACTCATCGTCTTCTCCTTTCCGGGATCTGAAATCTGCCGTATCTCTTCTCATCCCCGCACGGTTTATTCAACGATCTCCACATGCGGTCTCACTTCCGCCGTCAGCGCACCCTCATTTACGGTGAATACGATTGTATCATCCATGCCAACCTGTCCGGACAGAATCAGGCGTGCCGCCAGTGTCTCCACATTCTTCTGCAGAAAACGCTTCAGAGGTCTCGCACCGTATACCGGGTCGTAGCCGCCGTCAATGATATAATCCTTCGCCGAAGGATCCAGCTCGAGTCTGATATCCTGACCTGCCAGGCGCTTATTGAGATCTGCCACCATGAGATCAATGATATTGCCAATGTTGTCCTTTGTCAACGGCTTAAACATTATAATTTCATCGAGACGGTTCAGAAATTCCGGCCGGAAACTTGCGCGAAGCTGCTCCATCACAAGATCCTGATTTTCCTGACGGATGCTTCCGTCCGGCTCAATGCCCTCCAGCAGATACTGAGAGCCGATATTGGAAGTCATAATCAGGATCGTATTTTTGAAATCAACCGTCCTGCCCTGAGAATCCGTAATACGCCCGTCATCAAGCACCTGAAGCAGCACATTGAATACATCCGGATGTGCCTTTTCCACCTCATCAAAGAGGACAACGGAATACGGCTTGCGGCGTACCGCCTCGGTCAGCTGACCGCCCTCCTCGTATCCTACGTATCCTGGAGGTGCTCCGATCAGACGGGAGACAGAGTGCTTCTCCATATATTCACTCATATCAATGCGGACCATATTCTGTTCATCATCGAACAGGTTCTCCGCAAGGGCTTTTGCGAGCTCCGTCTTGCCGACACCGGTCGGACCGAGAAACAGGAAGGAACCGATCGGTTTTGTGGGGTCCTTGATTCCGGCCTTGGAACGGAGAATCGCCTCCGTCACCTTCTGGACGCCATCATCCTGGCCGATCACTCTCTTATGCAGCTCCTCATCAAGAGCAAGAATCTTCGCCCGCTCGCCCTGTGTGAGCTTCGCCACCGGAATACCGGTCCACCGCGAAATAATCTTCGAAATTTCTTCTTCGGTCACACTCTCATGCACCAGAGTCATCTCACGGCTGTTGACCCTCTCCTCCTCAATGGCCAGCTGCTGCTGGAGCTTCGGAAGCTCACCGTACTGTAGCTCCGCCGCACGGTTCAGGTCATATTTTCGCTTCGCCATCTCGATTTCTTTATTTAAAGCCTCGATCTGCTCGCGCAGCGCGGACAGATTCTCCACTGCTTTCTTTTCATTGTCCCACTGAGCCTTCTGAGAATTAAACTCGTCGCGCAGTTCTGCCAGCTCCCGCTGCAGAACTTCCAGCCGCTCGTGGCTCGGCTTATCCGTCTCTTTTTTCAGAGCAGCCTCTTCAATCTCCATCTGCATGATACGGCGCTGCAACTCATCCAGCTCCGTCGGCAGTGAATCCAGCTCTGTCTTGATCAGAGCACATGCTTCATCCACAAGGTCAATGGCTTTATCCGGCAGAAAACGGTCTGAAATATACCGGTGCGACAGTGTTGCCGCTGCCACAAGAGCACTGTCGGTGATCTTGACACCGTGGAATACCTCGTATCTCTCTTTGAGGCCACGCAGAATTGAAATGGTATCCTCCACAGACGGTTCGTCTACCATAACAGGCTGGAACCTTCGCTCAAGAGCAGGATCCTTCTCAATATACTTTCTGTATTCATCCAGCGTCGTCGCACCGATACAGTGCAGCTCACCTCTGGCCAGCATAGGCTTCAGCATATTTCCGGCATCCATGGCGCCCTCTGTCTTGCCTGCACCGACAATCAGATGCAGCTCATCAATAAACAGAATGATTTCGCCTTCGCTCTTGCGGACTTCCTCCAGCACAGCCTTCAGACGTTCCTCAAACTCGCCGCGGTACTTGGCTCCTGCCACCAGAGCTCCCATATCGAGAGCAAAAATCTTCTTATTCTTAAGGCCCTCCGGCACATCACCGCGCACGATACGCTGCGCCAGCCCTTCAACAGCTGCCGTCTTGCCGACGCCAGGCTCACCGATCAGCACCGGATTGTTCTTTGTTTTTCTCGACAGGATCCGGATCACATTCCGGATCTCGGCATCACGTCCGATCACCGGATCAAGCTTCTGATTTCTCGCCCGCTCGACAAGATCCTGCCCGTATTTATTTAAAGTGTCGTACGTCGCTTCCGGGTTGTCAGAGGTGACACGCTGATTGCCGCGCACCGTCGACAGTGCCTGCAGGAAACGCTCCTTTGTAATCCCAAACTCCTTCCAGAACTGCTTCATGGACGGACTGGGATTGTCCAGCAGGGCCAGAAACAGATGCTCGACCGACACATATTCATCGCCCATCCGCTTCGCCTCGTCCTCAGCATTGATCAGCGCTTTGTTCAAGTACTGGCCCACGTATGCATTACCGCCGGATACCTTTACTCTCGCATTGATCGCCTGGTCTACGCGGTTCTCAAAATATTCCCGCTGGATCTCCATCTTCTCTATCAATTTACCGATCAGGCTGTCCTCCTGGTGCAGCAGCGCATACAGCAGATGCTCCTGCTCAATCTCCTGGTTTCCCGCCTGAAGGGCTATTTTTTCCAGATCGTTCACTGCCTGCAGTGACTTCTGTGTAAATTTGCTGATATTCATAAGCACCCTCCTCACTCTCAGAGCTACCGATAGTATCTCCGATATAACTCCCAAAAAACCGGTCAAAATGATATGACAGCTCATCTGACCAGTCTGTTCATTTGTTATATCCGAACTATAACACTAGTTGTTAGCACTGTCAATAGGTGAGTGCTAATTTCTTGTGAAAAATTTGTGTCTGCAAATATTCCCTCAGCCATAGACAGACGCCGCATGGCTCTTCCCGGTCAGATAATCAATCACCACTCCAGGCTGCACGTTGTAGACAAACACATTAAAACAGACACCTCTTCCGTTGTCCTCCACCGAATACGCCTCCATCTGCACACCGTCTGCCACCAGATTGGCTCCCTCAAATACCGGTGTCACGCGATACATTACGTGATTATCGGTGCGCTCAATGTACTCTGCCACCTGATTCTCAAACGGAAGCATCCCCTCTACATTCATATACCTGGTTCCGGTAATCAGGTTCCGTTCATTGGCATTTTCACCTGTGAGCTGAAAACCGATCAGATGACAGCGGTTGTAAAGATACTGCTGATCCACAAAATCATACGTCTGTACCTGCCATCCGGAAGGCTTTACCGAACTGATGCTTTCCCGATTTTCAGTCGGCATCAGATCCTGGCCGATGCATGCCTCGGCGGCGCCGCACCTCCCCAGCAAATCCTGAACTCCGTAGGACTCGTACGACATGGTCGTTATCTCTTTTTCTGTAAACTGCGGCATGTTATTGTCCACAATCACATAAGGCTGTCCGCTGTAATCCGGTATTTCATCCAGACTGACACTGGAGCCATGCCAGAGCAGCTGTGGAAGCCACGGAACATACTGCTGCACCAGACTGGGACAGCAGGCACAGAATAACGCCAGCGCAATCAGAAGAACTGTCAGAAAACTTTTCCATTTTTTCCGTCTTTTTCTGCGCGGATAAGATCCGTCGTACGATCTGCCGTATTTCTTTCTTTTGCAGCTTTTACTCATAAATTACTCCAGGATTTCATATGCAAGGCACTCATAGCGGAGCTTTGTACCTTCATTGATCTCCGGAGGAAGAAGTGCGCGCGCTACCAGCTTCTCCTCCTCTGACACAATGTCACTGCGCTCCAGAACGGCATAATCGCCGTCAATTCTCTTTACAACGTACTCAAAAGGTCCCCAGTCCATAAAATCTCCTCCTTTGTCTATCAGTTTCAAAGTTCTTTGCCCCCTGATACCTGCGGACTGCGAAGAATCACTGTGTCCTCCAGTATCAGGCTGTAATCATCCACTATTTTTTCTGCGACAGCAAGGGCCTCCGGATTCCAGACCTTTTCAGGCTGATGCGCGTCTGCCCCAAAAATGACTTTATTTCCCACTTCTCCCGCTATTTTCCAGAATGCTCTGTTGGGATAATGACGTCTGTCCCAGATACCCAGGAAATTAATCTCCAGAGGGATGTCTTTCTCTTTCGCAAAGCGGCACAGATCACGCATGTGGAAGTCATAAATTTCAGCGTCTCCGGTAAAATTTATGAGATCGGGATGGGCAAAATATGTAAAGCAGCCTGTCTCCAGCGCTTCCCTGGACTGTCTGCAATACCGTACCAGACATTCAGGATTATCCGTCGGTTCGCCGCTGAAGACCTCATGAATCTCATTTCCGGGAAAATGCTGTGCGAGAAGAAAATATTCCATTGGATACTGCCCTGTAATTGCAAGCAGCTTTTCAAAATATTTCGGATAATACTCCACCTCAAGGCCGAGATGAATTTCGATATCGCGTTTATACTCCTCTTTCAGGCGCAAAACCGTATCCACATAATTCTCAAGCTGATCCAGACGCATTTTGACATTGCTGACGTAATCGCCATCATACGGCATCGGTGTATGATCTGAAAATCCGAGAATTTTCAGACCGCCCTCAATCGCATTCTCCACATATTCGCGTTCCGTACCTGATGCATGCTGACAGCGCCAGGTGTGTGTATGATAATTTGCAATCATTTTTTCCTCCTGCTTTTTACGGGCTGCCGGTTTATACAGCGTCAGGCCAAAGCCCCCATCGGATCCCACGGTTCCAGCATGATCAGTTCTTCATCGTATGCCTTCCGCGCCTCCTCAGACAGATATTTTTTATGTACCACGACCTGGTAATTATACTCATCAAACCATTCATCCGTCATTACAAAATACCCGTCTCTGCCCGGCTCTTTGCCCCAGCTGTTCTCGACGCACCAGCGCACCGGCTTTCCATCATCATCCAGATTTACTCCCTGAAATACCATCGCGTGGGTCATCAGGCTCTGTCCGTATTCCAGGCGCTCTGCTTTGCTCATACGAAAGTCCGTGTCGAACAGATCTCCCAGATGATACAGATTCATATCCATCAGGCCGGACTCTCTGTCATAACTCTTGTCCACATCACAGCCGAACCATACCGGCTGACCGTCCTTCAGCTGAGCGATGGCCACTTTCTTCAGTTCCTCCGACGGAAGATTTACGTAATGGACAGGACGCCCTTCCTTCACGTTTCCGAGAAATTTTACGCTGTAGCTTTTATAATAAGGCTTATCGGAAGTTGGTGCATTAATCAGGCTCACATAATCCCCGAGATTCATGCCCACGTATTTATCATAGAATTCCCTGGGTGTAAGTCCCATATCGCGAATAAACTTTTTATCCTTATCCCAGACCTCCAGATCCACCTTTTTGGGCGGAACTCCAAGACAGATACACAGCATATTATAAACGGTTCTGATCATACCGTCTTTTTCCTTTCGCAGTTCTGACTCGCTCTTCCCTTCTGCATGCATCCGACGAAGCACGCAGGCGTATCCCCGCAGTTTTTCTGTCATAACATCACCCATCTCAGCTGTGGCAGAAGATGACACTGTCTCCGGCATGGCGCTTTTGGGAACTATGCCATATTTTTCTATCAGATTGCAGAACATATCCCACTGGCCCCCGTCATTGAGCGGATTGCTCAGCAGATGAGCAATCAGTCGCCCGTTCGTAGGTTCATCCAGTGTCTCCAGTATACTCTCCAGAAAATAATTGGCTCTTTCCAGCTTGTCATAAAACAGTGTATAATTCTGAGAGAGTTCAAAGGTTTCCAGATTCAGTTTTTTCATGATCTGAAAGCGCATGGTATTCAGCGCCGCAAACATCCAGCACCGGCCGCTTTTCTTCTGAGCCGTAATCTCGCCCTGCTCCAGTCTTATGGAAAATTCATGAGTGGTGGTACGTAAAACCTCAGCATTTTTCGCGGTGTTCAGCACACCATTGTTCATCACTGCATCCATTGCAATTCGGTTGGCACGCTGTGATAAGAATCCGCTTTCCAGATTCTGCAATAGTTCCTGTGTAATTATCTGCTGCATGACAGCCCCTCCTCTTCTGTTTTCATTTTGCATCCGTTCAGTACCTTCGCAGATACCATTCGTCTTTTATTATACATCATAATCCGGAATTTTTGCAGTACCTCCGGACTTTTTAAAATTCTCGAAAAACTCTTCCTTATTCATTGATTCCATCCTCTTCCGGAAATCTGTTCAGTACCTTCACAGATACGATTCGCAAACTCATGAAAACCGGCTGCGCCGATGGGTATTGAAAAGCAAAATAACATGTGGTATATTGACTGTAGAATCCTAATTCCTTCACTGTTCACCGATATGTATGATCTGAAGCAGAAAAAACAGGAAAATAATATAAGAAGAGAAATCCAATAGAATAAGGAACCTGCGCAATATGACAAAATATGATGTACTGAAAAAATACTTCGGATATGATTCTTTCCGCGAAGCTCAGGAAACGCTTGTGGATGGAATTCTTTCCGGTAAAGATGCAATTGGTATCATGCCCACAGGAGCAGGCAAATCTCTCTGCTACCAGATTCCTGCACTTCTGATGCCGGGGATTACCCTTGTCATCTCTCCTCTGATCTCTCTTATGAAGGATCAGGTCTCCACTCTGAATCAGGCCGGCATCCACGCTGCCTATCTGAACAGCTCCCTCACCGCCGGACAGTACCGCACTGCCATGAAAAACATGGTGAACGGACAGTACAAAATTGTGTATGTGGCACCTGAGCGGCTGCTCACAGAAAGCTTTATTGAAGCGGTGCGCTCCATGGATATCTCCATGATCAGTGTGGATGAGGCACACTGCATTTCCCAATGGGGACAGGACTTCCGCCCCAGCTATCTGAAAATTCCGGATTTTGTGAGTCTGCTGCAGAAGCGGCCCATACTTACCGCGTTTACTGCAACTGCCACCAGGGAAGTAAAAGAGGATATTCTTGCACTTCTGGGACTGGAAAATCCAGTGCAGATCACGACCGGATTTGACAGAAAAAATCTCAGCTTCTCCGTCCGGCAGCCTGGAAATAAATGGCGGTCAGCTCTTGATGTCATCGAAGCACACCACGGAGAATGCGGCATCATCTACTGCCTGACCCGCAAGACGGTAGAGGAGGTCTGTGAACAGCTTATTAAGAGCGGCTATTCCGCCACCAGATATCACGCCGGTCTCGACGACGCGGAACGCCGCAACAATCAGGACGACTTTCTCTACGACAGAAAGCAGATCATGGTGGCAACAAATGCTTTCGGCATGGGCATTGACAAGTCAAATGTGCGGTATGTGATTCATTACAATATGCCGAAAAACATTGAGAGCTATTACCAGGAAGCCGGAAGAGCCGGCCGCGACGGACTGCCCTCAGACTGCGTGCTGCTATATTCCGGTCAGGACGTGGTAACAAATCAGTTTTTTATTGACAGAATGGAACCGCCGGAAGGCGTCGATGAGGAGACTGCCGCCACCATCCGCGAGCGCGAACAGGAGCGTCTGAAGCGCATGACGTATTACTGCTTCACCAGCGACTGCCTGCGGGAATATATCCTGCGCTACTTCGGTGAATACGGTTCCGGTTACTGCGGAAACTGCTCCAACTGCCTCACAAATTTTGAGGAGAAGGATGTGACAGAGATCGCCCGGAATCTGATCGGATGCGTGAAAGAATGCAGGTGGGCCTACGGTATCGTCACCATCGCAGATGCCGTGCACGGAAGCAAAAACACCAAAATCCTGCGCGCCCGTCTGAATGAGAATCCTTATTACGGAAGCTGTACAGAGATCTCCATCCATTTGCTCCGCCAGGTCATGAACCATCTCGTCATGCACGGTTATCTGGCAGTCTCCGACGATGAATACCATGTTGTGCGGCTGACAGATACTTCTGACGAAATTTTAAGTGGCGGCAGTGTCCTCATGAAAACAGCAAAGGAGCAGCCGAAAACAGCGGTGCCGAAGAACACGAAAAAAAGTCCATCCGTTACCGCAGAGCAGGATATCGACCATGGACTATTTGAGAAACTCCGGGCTCTCCGCCTTGAGATTGCCCGGAAGGAAAAAGTACCTCCATACATTGTTTTTTCTGATAAGACACTGGTGCATATGTGCATTCTGAAACCGAAGACGCGCAGCGAGATGCTCCGCGTCTCCGGTGTGGGGGAAATGAAATACGAAAAATATGGGGAACAGTTTCTGGATGTGGTGAAGAACAGGTCAGACTGATGCCTGTTCCCCCTGCCCTGCCAGTGTGTTCAGAACCACAGCAAGCAGAATAATACCTGCTCCTGCCAGCGCAAACCGCCCCACCTTTTCTCCATAAAAGATGAAAACCCATATGGGATTCAGAACGGCTTCCAGCAGTCCGATCAGCGAAGCACTGACCGGGCTGGTCAGCTTTGTACCCTTTGCAAACAGCACATACGCCAGTCCCACCTGGAATACGCCGAGTACTACAAGAGCCGTCAGAGCCGTCCCATTCATCCGTCCCACATCGCCGAGAAACGGAATGGAGATCAGGAAGGACAGGAAAAACGCAATCATACTGGAATCCTGGCTGCTGGCCTCCGGCAGAGAATTGATGAAAAAGACTCCGGAAAAAGCAATTCCCGATCCTATCGCTATGATATTTCCCAGCATCTGGCCGCCATCAAGCCGGTCAAAGAAAAACAGGATCATTCCCGCGAATGCCATAAGTACGACAAAACACTGCTGTTTCTTCGGCGCACGCCTGTGATAGATACAGTCCCAGATCAGTACGTATACGGGAGCTGTATACTGAATTACAATGGCATTTGCCGCAGTTGTCAGCTTGTTGGCAGTCACATAGAGAAGATTTGTCATGACAAGGCATATGGCCGCCGCCAGAATCAGTCTGTTCACTTTCACCTTCACCGTTTTCCTGTAGATGCAGAAGAACAGAAATGCAATCAGCGAACGGGCGCCATTGATTGCCACTGCATTTCCCGGAATAAATTTGATCAGCAGACCGCCTGTGGACCAGAGCACTGCAGTCATCAGTATGTAGAGATTTCCTTTGTTTCTCTCACTCATTTTACATTTTTCCTGCCTTTCACAAAAAATTTGCTTCTGGCATTATACTCCATTCTTCTGTAATTTACCATACCAAACTACACATATGTATAAGTTCGGATTTTGTCTGGTTACAGTTCAGCCATGCAGTAAAATGAAAATCCAGACCGTGCAGATCCATCTGCAAAGGGCTGAATTTTCATTTTCTGCTTTTCTTATCGGGGTTCTTGACTCCTTCTTTTATTTCATATACACTTACCGTGATTGTCACAGCCCATCTTCCGGACAGATGGCATATTGCCTCAAAGAAGCAGTCCGCAGCCTGATGCTCTGGACAATTATATTTTTGTATAAAATCGGAGGAACTATTATGGAAAAAGTTAAAACATTTCTGAAACGGAAAGATATTGTTATTTCCGTGAAAAGATATGGAATTGATGCACTGGGTGCCATGGCACAGGGTCTCTTCTGTTCTCTGCTGATCGGTACCATCCTCAATACGCTCGGGACGCAGTTTCATATTTCGTTTCTGACTGTGCCGGTCGCAACAGTAGGCGGAATCGAATATACGGTAGGTTCCATGGCATCCGCCATGAGCGGTCCGGCCATGGCAGTCGCAATCGGGTATGCCCTTCACTGTCCGCCGCTTGTTTTATTTTCGCTGATAACGGTGGGCTTTGCCTCCAACGCTCTGGGCGGTGCCGGCGGTCCCCTTGCCGTTCTCTTTATTGCAATTATTGCGTCAGAAACAGGAAAAGCCGTCTCAAAGGAAACAAAGATTGATATTCTCGTCACTCCTCTTGTGACGATCGGCATCGGTGTGGCTCTGTCCGCATGGTGGGCACCTGCGCTTGGAACAGCCGCCATGAAGGTGGGCAGCCTGATTATGTGGGCGACAAATCTGCAGCCGTTCCTGATGGGAATCCTCGTTTCCGTACTTGTCGGCATCGCACTGACTCTGCCGATCTCTTCTGCTGCCATCTGTGCAGCACTGGGTCTGACCGGTCTGGCCGGGGGCGCTGCTGTTGCAGGCTGCTGCGCGCAGATGATCGGCTTCGCCGTAATGTCTTTCCCGGAGAACCGCTGGGGCGGTCTGATCTCTCAGGGGATTGGCACATCCATGCTTCAGATGGGGAATATCGTAAAAAATCCGAAAATCTGGATCGCTCCGATTCTCACCTCTGCGATCACGGGTCCCCTTGCCACATGTGTATTCCGGCTTGAAATGAACGGAACGCCTGTATCCTCCGGAATGGGGACATGTGGTTTCGTAGGGCAGATCGGCGTTTACACCGGATGGATGAACAGTATCGCAGAAGGCACAAAATCAGCTGTCACAGCATGGGACTGGACAGGACTGATTTTGATATCATTCGTATTGCCGGCTGTATTGTGTCCTCTTATCAACACAGTTCTTGTAAAGCTTGGGTGGGTAAAAAAAGGTGATATGACTCTCGCCTGATGCGACAGAACTGTAAGAACTGTACATAACAAGGCAAAATATATGCTGCAGCGTCGTTCTGGGCAAACGGGTGTCATCGCACTGTTCTGTGTTTCCCATACAGCACCGCCGCCAGCGCAGCGACCGCTGCCGCAGCCACAGCAGTAAGGCTGCTGACAGTCAGCATAGCAGGAACCCCGCTTACATCAATCAGGCATCCGCCGACCAGATTGCCGATGACAGTACCTGCCGGTGAGGTCATGCTCATCAGAGCCTGACCGGTCACCTTGTCCTCTTCACCCATACATTCATTTGCAAAATAGACGGCTGCCGGAGCGTACAGCGCATAAGAGAAGGGCTGCAGAAGCTGAGCAACATAAATCATCCCGACGTTGCCCGAAGCCAGAAGCATCAGGCTTTTCACAGTATATGCAGCCCCTGATACGACGAGCAGTACCGACGATGGAACTTTCTTTACTATACGTGAAAAAAGAAACATCACCGGAACCTCTGTCACCGCAGCAATCGCGAGGGCAGTGCCGAGATGACCGCTGTTGCCACCGACACGTTCCAGCATCTGGAGCAGATACGTTGATGTAAAATTGTGAACAGACAGCAGAAGAACGCTTGCTCCGATCATAACCGAAAATGCCGGATATTTTTTCAGGAAGCTGACTCCTGATCTCTTTTCTTTTTCTATTGCTTTTTCCGGTCGTTCCGCTTCATTCTTTTTTTCCGGATTTCCCTTTATTTTTCTATATTTTCCACACTTCTTTACATTTTGTAAATCTTTCCCCTTATGCTGCCGTCCCTGTCCCTCCTCTGTATGTTCTCCATAAGGCATGGAAATCACAGTCAGAATCAGTACCAGTATGACCGGTATGCCGGAAAGCGGGACAGCACTTGTACCCAGCCGGACCGTAAGTCCGCCAAGAACAAGAGATAAAACGGCATAAGAAAGCGAGCCCAGCCCTCTTGCAATCCCAAAGTCAATCTCCAAACCTTTCTTTTCATAATAAAAGCAGGCAGCATTGATCAGCGGCATCATGCAGTTGATCAGCAGCATCATGGCTCCAAACAGCACGCCGACTGCAAGCTTTGATCTGCTGAATGTAAGTGCAACAAGATCTGCCGTACATACTGCGGCCAGAAGCAGAATCAGCGTCTTCCATCCAAACCTGCGGCTTTTATCTGCTATACGCCCAAGAATCGGCTGACAGCATGCAGCAGCAATTCCAAATGAAGCCGTGATCGCACCGATTTCCGCCGCACTGTATCCAAAGCCGGACAGGTAAAAAGTCACATACCCAAAGCACACGCTGATCATCATCCAGTAAGAAGCCTGCAAAATACGATATTTTCCGTTTACTTTCATCTCTTTTTCCTTTTTCTTCCTGAATTTATACTGTACCCTCAAGGATTTCGATGCTATAATACCACCAGCTAAGGAGGAACTCAATATGACTCATTTACTTTTATTCGTAATTTATCTTTCTTTTATCAGTCTCGGCCTGCCGGATCCCATGCTGGGTGCTGCCTGGCCTTCCATGTACGAAGGCTTTGGCGTTCCTGTTTCCTACGCCGGAATTATTTCCATGCTGATTGCGGGAGGCACCATCGTATCCAGTCTGCAAAGCGACCGCATGACGCGGGCACTCGGCACAGGAAAAGTCACTGCACTGAGCGTTGCTCTGACAGCTGTATCCCTGTTCGGCTTTTCCATCAGTTCATCTTTCTGGATGCTGTGTCTCTGGGCAATCCCTTACGGTCTCGGTGCGGGAGGCGTCGATGCTTCGCTTAATAATTATGTGGCACTGCATTATGCCAGCCGTCATATGAGCTGGCTGCACTGTATGTGGGGTGTGGGAGCCACACTGGGGCCATACATCATGGGCTATACACTGACAGCGGGAATGTCCTGGAATACAGGATACCGGAGTGTTTCCATCATGCAGATCGTACTGGCTGCTGTTCTCTTTTTCAGCCTGCCTCTCTGGAAAAAGAGGTCAGACGGAATTTCAGATCAGGATAACGGAGGCAGGCCGCTCACCCTGCGCCAGATCATAGCCATTCCGGGAGCCAGGGAAGTGCTGATCATGTTCTTCTGCTACTGTGCTCTGGAGCAGACGGCAGGACTGTGGGCAAGCAGCTATCTTGTTCTCAACAGAGGATTCTCTTCTGAGGCCGCAGCAACTCTTGCTGCTCTGTTCTATATCGGCATCACTGCCGGAAGGGCAGTCAGTGGTTTTCTGACAATAAAGCTGAACGATACACAGATGATCCGTCTCGGAGAAATCATCATTGCCATCGGAATTTTATGTATCATACTTCCGCTTGGTTCCGCACTGTGTTCAGCAGGCCTGATTCTGGTCGGACTTGGATGTGCACCCATATATCCCTGCGTTATTCATTCCACGCCTGTCCATTTCGGGGCAGACAAATCCCAGGCGATTATCGGTGTACAGATGGCATTTGCCTACATAGGAATTCTTGCAATGCCGCCTCTAGGCAAATATTCTCAATCCGCTTCATCGCCTGTCCATAGTCGAATAACTGCTTCGCAGTTTATCAGATGGGGTGCATTCCCCATCTGATACAGACAGATCCATCCCACCACGGAATACTCCGTACATTTCAAGCGAAAGCCTGTCTGATTCCGACAAAATATCACTTACTGTATTTTCACATATAAAGAGATGTTTCAGGAGGTATCTGTGACAAATAAACTTCAACAATATTTTCCAATGCTGCGCAGTCAACCAGACATATTATATGAGATTCAGCACAATCACCGGCTTTCTGATCTGTACTGCAGCTGGACCAGATCTCAGCAGGAAGAATTTCTGAATTTCTGTTCCGGTGCCAAAGGTCTCAAAGTCCTGTATGACGGTTTTGCAAAGGACATCCTGAGTCCTGAAATTCACCCGGAACGGCTGAATGAACTGCTTTCTCTGATTCTTGGCAGAGAGGTTACTATTTTACAGGCACTTCCCAATGACAGTACACGTATCGCAGATGAATCCTCGCTTCTGCTGATGGACATTGTCATAAAGCTGGATGACGGAAGTATCGCAAATGTAGAGATACAGAAAATCGGCTATCATTTCCCCGGCCAAAGGTGCGCATGCTATTCTGCAGATCTGCTGCTTCGCCAGTACAAGTCTCTTCAGCAGGAGAAGACAAAGAAACCTTTTTCCTATCGTAATATCCAAAAGGTCTATACTATTGTGCTTTTTGAAAAAAACACCGGCGACTTCCATAAATTCCCCTCCACATGGCTGCATCACTTTCAGCAAAAATCCGACACTGGTCTCAAATTAAATTTACTGCAGGAATATTACCTCATCCCACTTGACATTTTCCGGAAATTCCAGCACAATAACTCTGTAAATACACGATTTGATGCATGGCTGACTTTCCTGAGCAGCGACGATCCTGATGACATTATTTCTGTCATCAGCAGTTATCCTGATTTCAAAGCCATGTACGAACAGATTTATGAGATATGTCTTAATACGGAGAGGATGATGGAGATGTTCTCAAAAGAGTTGCAGGAACTGGACCGCAATACTGTACGGTATATGATTGATGAAATGCAGGAGGAGCTGGATCAGCAGAAAGAAGTCCTGAAAAAAAATGAAAAGGAACTCGAGCAGAATCAGCTCCTGATTGAAATGCAGGCCTCTGAACTTGAGCAAAGCAGAACTCAGATTCAAATGCAGGCCTCTGAACTTGAACAAAGCAGAACTCAGATTCAAATGCAGGCCTCTGAACTTGAGCAAAGCAGAACTCAGATTCAAGTGCAGGCCTCTCAGCTTGAGGAAAAGGATCGGGTTCTTCGGGAAGCCCTCAAACGAATTGCCGAACTGGAGGCTCTGTCATTATAAATACTGGATTTATTGAGATTTACCGTTTTGTTGTCAAAAAACTCCGGACGCTCTGGCCCGGAGTTTTCTGCTTATCCGACTTATTCCGCGATCTTAATTACTGCCTTTACGATGTCTGCTTTGTTGTTTGCGCTGTAATCCATCGCTTTCTGTGCTTCGTCCAGGGTAAAGATATTCGTCACAATTCCTTTCAGATTTACCTTTCCGGACGCTACAGCATCAATCGCCATTGGATAAATATGTCGATAACGGAATACGGTCCTGAAGGTCAGTTCCTTGTCAAGCGCCAGGCTCACCGGAAGCGTAAGCTCTCCGGTCTTGCTGTAGCCTACAAGGACGATTGTACTGCCCTTCTTTGCAATATGGATCGCCTGTCTCGTTGTAATCTCTGTCCCGGCTGTCTCGATCACAAGATCTGTTCCCTTGCCGCCCGTCAGTTCTTTCACTCTCTCCAGAACATTTTCTTTTGCTCCGTTGATCACGCCGTCAGCTCCGAGCTCCAATGCCTTCTCGAGACGCTTATCCATAATATCCACTACATAGACTTCTGATACACCTCTCGCCTTCAGAGCCATCATGGAAACGAGTCCGATACAGCCGGCTCCCATTACAACTGCCTTCTGTCCCAGGTGCGCATCTCCCTGAATTGCAGCATGAAATCCTACAGCCAGCGGCTCAATCAGAGCGCCCTCCAGGGTACTGACATTTTCCGGAAGTTTAAAGCACAGATCCGCCTCATGCGCCACATACTCCTGGAAAACACCGTCTACCGGCGGTGTGGCAAAGAATACAACGTCCGGGCAAAGATTGTATTTTCCCTGTCTGCAGAATTCACAGTGACCGCATGTCTTGCCCGGCTCCAGAGCGACACGGTCTCCGACTTTCAGATGGTGAACATTCTCACCCACTTCAACAACCACACCGCCCGGCTCATGTCCAAGAACAAATGGAGGCTCCACCACATAGTCTCCAATTGCACCCGACTCATAATAATGAAGATCTGAACCACAGATGCCTACATATTCCAGCTTTACCAGAACCTCATCTGCTTTCGGAGTCGGAATATCGCGCTCTGTAAAATCGATTTTTCCGATCCCGGTCATCACCGCCACTTTCATTTTACCTTCCATAATCAGCCTGCTCCTTCCTTTGTTTCCTAAAAACTTTTATAAATTAATTTAATTAAGTGAGAATATTATTACACCTGCATTCTGTTTTGTCAACCTGTAATTTCTCACAGAGATTCGAAATACCGCTCCACAAACGGCATCGTCACCCCATATGCCGCTGCTTCCAGCTTATACCTGCCTGTCCGCAGGTACTCGGTATCCAGATCAAAATTATTGTATTCCATGATTCTGCGCTGAAGCTGCGGCAGAAACTCCTCCAGATAACCGCCCACATAACCGCCCAGGATAATATCACAGTCAAAAATCATCCGAAGATTCGTCACTGTCACGGCGAGACTGTCGAGGTAGGATTCCCACACACGACAGCACGCTTCATCGCCGCTGCGAAGAAGCTGAAAGAAATCCTCCAGACTGTCGTTCGTCATACGATAAAGTACTCTTGCAGAGCAGTAAACATCCACACAGCCCCTTTTTCCGCAGTAGCAGCGTTCTCCGTTTTTATCAATTACCATATGGCCGAACTCGCCGCTTTTAAAATTCTCTCCGGGATACAGCCCGTCCTGCAGATAGACAGCTCCTCCGACCGTATTGCTCAAAGACAGGTAGACCGTATTTTGGGTCCCCTCAAACAGCTCGGCACAGGCAGCACTGTTTGCATCATTCTCAAGCTCAAAAGGAAATCCGATCAGGCTCTGGAGATTTTTAAAACTGACATTCTGCACCCCCAGTACCTGTGACTGAAGAAGAAGCTTTTCCTGTCGGTTCACAATGCCCGGAAGTGAGATTCCCACTCCGCAGATTCTGTCCTGATCCACCTTCGTATCATCCAGAAATTCATGCAGTGCCGAACACATCTTTTCATAATAACAGAAGGAATCCTCAAAAGGCAGCCGGATGCGCTCCCATTTCATCAGATCTCTCCTCATGTTAACCAGAGCAAACGTAACGTGATTCGCCGTAATATCCACGCCAGCCACATACCCGGCATCTCTGGAAACTGCCAGTGCTTTGGCTCTTCTTCCTCCGGTGGAACCGTACTCACCGCTTTCCACCACAATACCGTCCTCAATCAGCTCCTTCACATTCTGAAGCGTAGTCGGCATACTCAGCTCAAGCTCTGACGCAATTTCTGCTTTTGATGTCACACCCTTCAGTGAAATATACCTGGCAACGCGAGCCTTATTTTTCTTTTTGATGTCCCGTTTTATCTCCTTCACATGCATCCCTCACTACCTGAATTTAATTCCAGATTTTATTTTATCATGTTATCCCCTCCAGGAACAGATGGAAGATCATGATAGTTGCTGCGAATAAATTCAAGATGAACAGCAACTCATGATGTTACCTGCTGCCGCCGGAGCAGCACCCACGTTCCGGCAAAGGCCAGAATACTCACAAGAACAGCAATACATACCCACGTATGCAGCGGAACCATCCGGAGCATATTTGCTGCGATACTTCCGATTCTTCCGAACAGAGAATCCGGTGCCTTCTCCACTGCCTCCTGAATGCGGGGCAGGCCGAGCCATCCAAACATCCAGAGGAACCACAGAATCCACCCGGCGACCTTGCCGAAACGCATCATAAGTGCACCGCAGAAGCCTGCCAGCACCAGGATTACTGTCATTACCGGAATACCCCACTTCAATAGATACGGCAAAAAACTGATTTCCTCCGACATTCCGGGATACATAACCCGGTTCATTGTATTTTCCGCCATATTGATCAGCCAGAGCATCACGACGCCGCAAAGTCCGACGAAAAATCCAAGTGTATAATAAGAAATAAAGAAATGTTTTCTTGTACATCCCATGGATACTTCCAGATTGAAAAGCTGGCTCAGTGATGCCATCATCATAATCCCTGTAAACATGACTGCCATAATACCCGCAATCACTGTTCCCATGGCAAAATAGCTGTCTGTCTCGTGATCCAGCGCCGCAATCACAGCAAATAGAATACCTCCGAACACGGCAGACCCCAGCATAAGTACTGTCATAATTCCCAGCCAGTCCCTGCACTGCGTTTTAAATTGCTTTTTTATCGCTGACAACATATCATTTCCTCCCAGTAAAATAGCATAGTTTTTTCTTCGCTAACTCCTCACTTCTGCCTTCCGGAGAGCTGCGGCTGCGAAAATACCCGATGCAGCAAACAGCACCACACCGACAACAGCCACTGCTGTGAACAGATTTTCCGCGAACCAGTGCAGGATACCCAGAAGATCCGTGTCATTATTCAGCATAACTGCAGTGCTTCCGCCGATACATCCACCCAGAAACAGATAAAATACCACCATAATGATTACCCCGATTTTTCCCCACCGTGTCACCACAACACCGAGAATGATACAGACTGCAGATGCTGCAAAAAAAATACCTGCAAACATCGGCAAAAGCTCCAGGCCGGTTTCGGATATATCGCCGGGTATCATCCTCCATACAAGAAACATCAGAAAGAGGATTGCGAGCGCAGTCACCCCTGTGCCTGACATGATCCCGGCAATCACAGTCCGCCGCGTAACGTTCATGGATACCAGCAGTGAAAAATAAACCTGGAAATAGCCGACTATCGCCATCATCATCACAAAAAAGCCTGCTGTCATCAGAAAAAACGGAAATATTTCCGCCATGTTTATGATATTTTTCCGCATTTGGCCTCCCGTTCCTGCCCCGCGCAGCAATACCAGGATCAGAGCAACTCCGACAGAAAGCCCAACCGTCTCCAGCGTATTTTTTCCCCAGAAGATCAGACCTCTTCTCATCACAGTATTTTTCTCTTTTGTCATACTCAGGACTCCTCTCCGCACAGTGCGACAAATATTTTCTGCAGACTGAGCTTCTGAATGCTCACATCGCTGTTCTCCGGCAGTCTCTGTCCTGGCTGCAGAAGAACGGTGACACCTCTGCTGCGTCCGATGTGCTCCTCATGGTGTACCTCCAGACCGGAAACCGTCCGCTCCACCGCGTCCTCATGACCGCTCACATGGAAGCTTCGTTCCAGAAGCTCCTGAGTATTTTCCTTCAGAAGAATCTTTCCCCTGTCTACGATGATAACTTCCTCAAATACATCTGCCGCTTCCTCAATAATATGAGTCGATACCACAAAGGTACGCCCTGTCTCAGAAAATTCCTCCACCAGCAGCTCATAAAACCGCTCTCTCGCCACGACATCCAGTCCGGCCACCGGCTCATCCAAAAACGTAAACTCCGCCTTACTCGCCATCGCAACAATAATCGTTACCATGGACATCATTCCTTTTGACAGCTTGCTGATCCGTTTCTTCACATCCAGATCAAATGCACGGACAAGACGCTGCGCCATTTCCTTATCCCAATGCGGAAAAAATGTCTCCGCAACAGACAGATATTCCTTTACCTTCATGGAATTGGCACTGCTGCCGGCCATCTGGTTCAGCTCTCTCGAAAAGCAAAGATGCTCCAGCACAGCCGGGTTTTCCCACACCGGCCGGCCGTCGAATGTCACGGTCCCCGATGTCGCCGGGTTCTGGGAGGTCAGAATCGACAGCAGCGTTGTTTTACCTGCCCCGTTTCTCCCGATCAATCCGTATATTTTTCCTGATTCCAGCTCCAGGTTTATTCCGTGAAGTACATCTTTATTTCCATATGTTTTTACAATATTTTCCGCAGTCAGTCTGCTCATCTTCAATCCTCCCATTATTTTTCTCTTTCAATCATTGCCACCAGTTCCTTCTTTGTAATGCCGAGACTGGCTGCCTCGGCAAGAAGCCCTTTTACATAATTGTCATAAAAACTCTCTTTCCTTTTTTCCATAATTTTCATCTTTGCTCCCGTTGTCACAAACATTCCGATTCCGCGTTTTTTATACAGAATCCCCTCATCTACCAGAAGATTTATACCCTTCGCGGCAGTCGCCGGATTGATCGCATAAAGCTTTGCCAGCTCATTTGTACTTGGTACACGCTCCTCTTCGAGGAGAACATCACGCAGAATATCATTTTCTATCATTTCCCTGATCTGGATATAAATGGATTTTTCCTGTGTCAGGATCTCATTCACTCTGTATCACTTCCTTTATTCTTTTATTCTCTCTTTCGCTTTTATCTTTATTAGTTCATTACTTATGTAATTAACCATATCACCAGTGAGGTCGTTTGTCAATACTTTTTCCGATAATATTAAAATATGTTATCATACATTCAAGAATGCCACCGGCATTCTTGCTGCGAGGTGCGCGTCATGCTTTGCATGACATAACACATGTGCGCACCTCTGCAATCCGCCGAAGGCTTTATCTTCCTTCAAGATAAAACAGGTCCGTGCAAAATGACATCCAAATCATGATATCATCTTGCACAGACCTGAAAGATTTTGCTTTCTGTATAATACCGGTACGTTACATTCTTGTGGGCTGATTCACGTATTTCGCCTTATATTTGGAATAGATAATCCTCTGGTTCTTATAGAGACCATAGTATCCCGAAGTCGCATAGCTGAGTGAGACTGCAATCATATAAAAAGCAGCACCCTCAAAACCAAACATCTCAAATGCAATCAGTGCAGAAGTAAGCGGGCAGTTCGTCACACTGCAGAAGACTGCGACCATACCGCAGGCGGCGCAAAGAGACGGGGAAATTCCCAGGAGCTGTCCAAGCACACAGCCAAGCGTCGCTCCGATACAGAACGACGGTACAATCTCGCCGCCCCGGAATCCCGCTTTCATCGTCAGAGCCGTCAGAATAATTTTCAGTAAAAAGGAAGCATAATCAGCCTCACCGCTTTCTACCGCCTTTATAATCAGTCCCGTGCCGGCACCCATATAATCTGTGGTACCCAGCAGCAGTGTAATCCCTATAATCAGACAGCTTCCTGCCACAACTTTCACATACTTATTTTCAAAAAAACGGGCATACAGTTTTCCGGTGGACTTCAGAACCATACAGAAAAGGGTACCCGCTGCCGCACAGCCAATCGCTGCAATTCCCAGCTTCAATCCCGTTATGGCCGTCAGCTCCGGAATTCCCGACACATGAAACGCCTCAGGATGAATTCCCATACCTGCAGCAAAGCCGGATGCAACAAGCGCAGAAATCACGCACGGTGCCAGCGCCGTATAATACATGCTTCCGACAGTGATTACCTCCATAGAAAACACCGCGGCGGCCATCGGTGTCCCGAACATGGCAGAAAACGCGGCCCCCATACCGCACATGACCATCACATGGCGGTCTTCATCGTCCAGACGAATCCACCGTCCCATCTGATTGGCGATGCTTCCGCCAAGCTGAATTGCCGCCCCCTCACGCCCCGCAGAGCCTCCGGTCAGATGGGTGAGTGCAGTCGAAATAAAGATCAGCGGCGCAGAGCGCAGCGGCACATCATCCTGGGCGCGAACTGTTGAAAACACCTGAACTGTACCCCGGTCTTCTTTCCCGATCTTATCATACAGAAATACAATGCAGATACCAGCCGCCGGAAGCAGATAAAATACCCACCCATTGGCAACCCTGAAATCCGTCACCGCCGTCAACGCGTGCGCGAACAAAGTGCTTATCGCTCCCACCACCAGTCCGATCATCACGGACAGAATCAGCCACTTGATCAGATTCCAGGCATTCCTCACAAATCCCTCTGCATGATGATGAAGCTGTTCCTTTCCCTTTTCTCTTCTTTCCTCTTTTATTTGTTCCATCTTATGATTTTCCTCTCTCCCTGCTGTTCCTGAACTGGCAGACCCGCCGCATATCTGTAACTGATTTTCAGGCATGTATCACGATCATCACCTGCCGCCAGCCATGCATACACACATTTTCCCACTGACGTTCATTTTGCTACTGTTCAATGCTACTGTTCATTTTGCAATGCACAGAAACTGCATTTCATGCAGTTCCCCGCGTGATACCATCGGGATTTCCACACATTCTGAGCAGAACACCTCGCGAAACAGTGGCACGTGAACAGTTATCTCATTATATCACAGTTTCGGCATCATGGAATTGAAAAAACGCATCTCTGTATATTCCTCCGCCAATATACAAAGATGCGTTTTGTTACATTTCCTGTATCTGTTACCTTTATCTCTGTACCCGCGCTCCTGCGCCTCCCATGATGGCCTCTACCTCTTTCTTTCTCGCCATCGTCGTATCACCCGGTGTTGTCATAGCCAGCGCTCCGTGAGCAGCACCGTAATTTACGGCAAGCTCTGCGTCACCTGTCGTCATCAGACCGTAAATCAGACCGGATGCAAAGGAGTCGCCGCCTCCGACACGGTCAAGGATCTCCAGTCCCCTGTAGTCCTTTGCTTTGTAGATTTCTCCATCCGCCCAGCATATTGCGCTCCAGTCGTTTACAGTCGCAGTCTTCACTTCACGCAGTGTCGTGGCAACCGCTTTAAAGTTCGGATACGTCTTTGCCGCCTCATTGATCATCTTCTTGTATCCGTCCAGGTTCAGCTCCTTCAGGTTTTCATCGTTTCCTTCTATTTCAAACCCGAGACATGCAGTGAAGTCCTCCTCGTTTCCGATCATCACATCCACATACTTTGCAATCTCTTTGTTGACCTCCTGCGCTTTCTCCTTTCCGCCGATGGCACTCCACATGGACGGACGGTAGTTCAGATCGTAGGAAACAATTGTGCCGTATTTCTTGGCAGTTTTGATGGCCGCGAGCACTGTCTCACAGGACTGTTCGGAGAGTGCCGCATAAATTCCGCCCGTATGCAGCCAGCGTACACCCAGCTCTCCGAAGATATATTCAAAATCAAAGTCCTCCGGTGTCGCCTTGGAGATCGCCGTATTGAAACGGTCTGAACATCCCACCGCGCCGCGGATTCCGAAGCCGCGCTCCGTGAAATTGATACCGTTGCGGCAGATTCTGCCGATGCCGTCCGTCTTCATCCACTTAATCAGTGAAGTATCCACGCCACCCTGCATGATGAAATCCTCCATCAGCATACCTACCTCGTTGTCTGCAAACGCTGTGATGACAGCCGTATTCATTCCAAAGCATTTTCTCAGTCCGCGGATAACATTGTACTCTCCGCCGCCCTCCCACGCTGTAAAGGACCGCGCCGTGCGAATTCTTCCCTCGCCCGGATCCAGGCGGAGCATTACCTCGCCGATTGAGACTGCATCGTACTTACATTCTTTTTCCGGTCTTAAATTCAGATTCATAATCTCTATCCTCCTGCTGTTTTCCACATCTTATGGATTCATATTTCCGTTCCTGCTTCATGTTCTTACGGCCTCATCATCCGGTGATTCGGCCTGTCCCCAACCGTAACCTGCGGACTTTATTATCCGCGGATATCTGATGCCAGCTTTACCGCATCCTCCGTAAGCTTTCTGATCTCGTCAAATTTACCTTCCTCAATCAGATTCCCCTTTACCATCCAGCTCCCGCCGCACGCTGTCACAGCGCTGCAGCCCAGATACTTCTCCAGATTTGCTGTGCTGATACCGCCTGTCGGCATAAATTTAAGGCCTGCATACGGAGCAGACAGCGCTTTGATTGCAGCCACCCCGCCAAACTGCTCTGCAGGGAAAAATTTCACCACTCTGAGTCCGCGCTTTACAGCCTGTGCCACCTCAGACGGTGTAATACAGCCCGGAAATACAGGAATTTCTTTTTCAATACAGTAATCCACAATTTCAGGATCAAACCCCGGACTCACAATAAATTTTGCTCCCACGTCCACTGCCCGGTCCACCTGTTCTGTCGTCAGAACCGTGCCTGCTCCGATGAGCATCTGCGGATATTTCTCTGCCATAATGCGGATACTGTCTGCTGCGGCAGCCGTACGGAACGTCACCTCCGCACATGGAAGTCCGCCCTCACAAAGTGCCCGTGCCAGTGGCTCGGCATCCTTCGCATCCTTCAGTACAACGACCGGTACAATGCCAAGCTCCTCAATTTTCTGTTCCATCTCTCTGCTCATAATGGTTTCCTCCTTCTGTCATGTGATCCTTATCATATGATCTGTCTCTGTTATCTACTGTCTCTGCTGTCTGTTATCCTTACTGCAAATCAAGGTAAGCGCCTTTCATCGGACTTGCCGCATGCTGACTGAACAGCCTGAGCACACCCTTTTTGTATTTCGGTTCCCGCGGTTTCCAGCTCCGGCGGCGCTGCGCCAGTATCTCATCAATTTCCTCCGGTGTTTTTCGCTCACCGTTTATTCCGACAATATTCAGTTTCCGCTCCATCACGTCAATCTCAATCAGGTCATTTTCCTCCACCAGTGCGATGGGTCCTCCGTCCACAGCCTCCGGACTGCAGTGCCCGATGACCGGTCCGGTCGACGCTCCCGAGAAGCGGCCGTCTGTGATCAGTGCAATGCTTCTTCCGAGTTCTCTGTCGCTGCTGATTGCCTCGGAGGTATAGAACATCTCCGGCATTCCGCTGCCCTTCGGCCCTTCGTAACGGATAAAGACGGCATCTCCTTTCTGCACCTTATGTTTCAGAACAGCATCGAGACATTCCTCCTCGCTGTCAAAGGGCTTTGCCCTCAGAACGGCTCTGAACATCTCCTTCGGACACGCTGTATGCTTGATCACAGCACCCTCCGGAGCCAGATTGCCGCGCAGAATGGCAATACTGCCGTCCGTTCCGATGGCCCTGTCATAGGGACGAATAATATCCTCCTTCGTCAGAGAGACACCGTACCGCCCGTTGAACTCCTGAAGCCATCTGTCACAGCGCTCATAAAATCCATTTTCCCGCAGCTCCTTCAGATTCTCACCGAGAGTTTTGCCTGTCACCGTCATGACATCCAGATGCAGATGCTCCTTAATCTCCTCCATAATCGCCGGGACACCGCCCGCATAATAGAAGCATTCTGCCGGCCACCGTCCTGCCGGGCGCACATCCAGCAGATAGCGGGCATTTCTGTGAAGACGGTCAAAGGTATCTCCCGTAATCTCAATTCCAAACTCATGGGCTATTGCCGGAATATGCAGCAGACAGTTGGTGCTGCCTGAGACGGCCGCATGTACGAGAATCGCATTCTCAAAGCTCTCCGCCGTCACAATATCGCTGGGCTTCATGTCCGGCATCGACGCAAGCTTCACAGCCTGCGCCCCCGCCTGTCTCGCAAAAGAGAGCAGGTCAGGACTCGTAGCCGGCATCAGCGCACTTCCCGGCAATGCCAGTCCCAGCGCTTCCGCCATGATCTGCATCGTGGATGCCGTTCCGATAAAGGAGCAGGCGCCGCAGCTGGGACAGGCATTGCATTTTGCCCAGTTCAGCTTCTCCTCATCAATCTCACCGCGCTCATACTTCGCGCTGTACATACCCAGCTGTTCCAGAGTCAGCATATCCGGTCCGGCATTCATTGTGCCGCCCGGCACAACGACAGACGGGATATCCACCCGCGCCAGCCCCATCAGATTGCCCGGCAGTCCCTTGTCACAGCTTGACAGATAAACACCTGCATCAAAGGGCGTTGCATTTGCGTGAATCTCAATCATGTTCGCGATCATTTCACGGCTGACAAGGCTGTAATTGATGCCGTCCGTTCCCTGGCTTTCTCCGTCACAGATATCCGTGCAGAAATATCTGGCTCCGTATCCGCCTGCCTCCTCAATCCCCTTTTTCACTTCCGCCACCAGAATGTCAAGGTGACCGCTTCCCGGATGACTGTCTCCGAATGTACTTTCAATCATTACCTGCGTTTTGGAGAGATCCTCCATTTTCCATCCTGTTCCTATGCGAAGGGGATCCAGCTCGGGTGCCAGCTTTCGCATCTCCTGACTTTTCAGCATACTAAATTCCTCCTGTCCCCAAAATATCCGTCATGCAAAAAATGATATAATCAGTGCTACCACAAATCCCGTTCCGCCTACCAGCGTCTCCATGACAGTCCACGTTTTCAGCGTTGTCTTTTCATCCATTCCCACCAGCGATTTTACCAGCCAGAAACCGGAGTCGTTGAAGTGAGAACATACAGTAGCTCCGCCTGCAACCGCAGCTGTTGTACATGCAAGATACAGAGGAGACAGATCAGCAATACCCGGCATTGCCGCGATGATTCCTGCCGCCATCGTCATGGCCACCGTCGCGGAACCTACGCAGATACGGACAAGTGCAGCCACAATAAATGCCACAATAACAACAGGAAGATTGGCTGACGCAACTGCATTTCCGATTACTTCACCAAGACCTGAATACTGGAGCATATAGCGAAGCACACCGCCGCACGCTGTCACGAGAAGAATCAGTCCGGTCGGTTCAAGGGATTTTGTCATGATTTTTTCCAGTTCATCCATAGTATAACCGTGTTTCACGCCGAGAACAAGCATCGCTGCCACCGTCGCAATCAAAAGTGCCACAAAGGGTTCTCCGAGGAATGAAAGAATCGGCGCCACACTGCTCATGGCCGGCACGACACCGGCTACAGAGTCGAGAATAATCAATACAAGAGGAATCAGAATAATGCCGACAATCGTCCAGAACTTCGGAAGCTTTGACTCATCAAAATCGGCCTGATTTGCCACATGTTCCGGAACCGGAACGTTATATTTATTTCCGCAGACAGACCCCCACACCGGTCCTGCTACGATCATGGCAAAAATACCGCAGCCGATACCAACCATGATGACCCAGCCCAGATCAACACCGAGCATATTTGCCACAAGAATCGGTCCCGGTGTCGGAGGAATAAATGCATGTCCCACCGCCAGACCTGCCAGAAGCGGAATTGCGTAAAACAGTGAAGATCGCTTTGTTCTCTTTGCCAGAGAAAATGCAAGGGGAATCAGAATGATCAGACCTGCATCAAAAAACACCGGCATTGCGATTACAAGACCTGTGATGCCCAGCGCCCAGGCTGCTTTTCTGTCACCGAATTTTTTTACCATTGTGACTGCCAGCGTCTGTGCACCGCCTGACACCTCCAGAATGGCTCCGAACATCGAACCCAGCCCGACCAGAAGCGCAATACCCTTCAGTGTATTCCCTATACCGTCATTCACAGCCGTAACAATTTCATCGAACGGCATACCTGCCAGCAGGCCGATGGAGATCGCTCCGATCAGGATAGATACCATTGCCTGCACTTTAAATTTAATGATCAAAACAAGTAAAATAATAAGACCCACCAATGCTGCAATTACAAGTCTGGTTGGATTCAACACTGTCATCTCTCCAGCCATGAAAAATACCTCCTTCTTCTCTTTCCGTGTCATTTTGCTGTACTGCCCCTGTACTTTATATTTCCGGAGCACTTGCTGACTTTTTGTTCTGGTGATTGCTTTTATAACATCTGACGTCTTATGTTATCTTGAAATAAATATATATTTTTTCTTTATTTTTGTCAATACATCTGACGTATCTTTTCCTGTTTCTACTTTTTGCATAAAAAAACAGCGGATTATATAGGCTTTCTCCCGCTGTTTTTATGCATATTGTATATATTTTTGTCTTTGAGGAATCCGTATGATTTTCCGAGTCCTCAAGACATCTGATGATCGCACGCTTTTTCAGGCTTTATTCCTCTGTGTGATGTCCTCTTCAGTCTGCCTTTACATCCTGTATTTTACTGTTTTTCCGCAGCTCTGTTCGCTTCTTCCTCCTGCAGCAGCTTCATAATCGTCTGACGATTATAAGTCAGATGCATAATCATGGCACAGCGGGCACCGACGGAATCCCCTGCCCAAATGGCATCCGATATGGCGCGATGGGACCGGATCGTCTCATCCATCAGCAGACGGTGCGTCAGATTTGCAAACGTGTACACTGCAGAGTTGATCACCGGAATCAGGACCTCAACCACACGGTTTTTGCAGCATTTTGCAATATACGTATGAAATTCAATGTCCTTTTTGATATGGTTTTTATTTTCCATATACAGCTGTTCCACCTCATCGCACAGCAGCTTTACCTGCTCACGCTCTTCCTCAGTGGCATATTTACACGCCAGCGCGGCAATCTCCGGCTCCAGCATCAGACGCACGTCAAAAAGCTCCAGCGCCAGCTTGTATTTATCCTCAAATTTTGAAAGCCCCAGCGGATCCTCCTCGGGCGTGCTGGTACTGACCACATAAGTTCCGGAGCCTCTGCGAACTTCCAGGATTCCTTTCGATACAAGTCCCTTGACCGCCTCACGGATTGTACTTCTGCCCACACCGAACTTCTCTGCAAGTTCAAATTCATTGGGGATCTTCTGTCCGATCTCCAGCGGTTCCTGCAGGATAAACTCAAACAGCGCATCCTCAATCCGGGAACCCAGCAGCTTCTTGTCCATTTTTTCAAATTGATACATTTGCATTCTCCATTACAGATTTCAGGTATGCCTGGCGCCCTGACTCATACAGGTTATTTCCCTCGCTGTCAATAATGACTACCAGCGGCATATCCTCCACATACAGCCTGCGCAGCGCTTCCGCACCCAGATCCTCATATGCAATCATCTCTGCCTTTTTAATACACTTTGCAAGCAGCGCACCTGCACCTCCGATTGCGCCGAAGTAAACGCCGCTGTATTTTTTCATGGCTTCAATGACCTCCGGCAGCCTGGCACCCTTGCCGATCATCCCCCGTGCACCGACCGACATCATGGTCGGAGCATACGCGTCCATGCGGCCGCTGGTGGTCGGTCCTGCGGACCCGATAACCTGTCCCGGCTTCGCCGGTGTCGGACCTACATAATAAATTGTGGCATCGGTTGGATCGAACGGGAGCGGCTCTCCTTTCGCAAGTGCTTCGCACATACGCTTGTGTCCTGCATCACGCGATGTGTAAATCGTCCCGGTCAGATAAACGGTATCACCTGCATGGAGTGTCTTCGCAAGCGCCTCGGTAAGCGGTAATGTAATATGTTTTTCCATGTCTTTTTCCTCTCTCTCGCGCTATATAATCTCCGTTTTGTGACGCGTCACGTGGCAGCTGATATTGATCGCACAGGGCATTCCTGCGATATGTGTGGGCAGCGTCTCAATGTTCAGTCCGATTGCCGTCGTTCTTCCGCCAAAACCCTGGGGTCCGATACCAAGCTGATTGATTTTCTCCAGCATTTCCTTTTCAAGGTCTGCGTAATACGGATCGGAATTCTCTGAATCGATGGGGCGCATCAGCGCCTTTTTGGCAAGCAGCGCCGCCTTGTCGAAAGTACCGCCGATGCCCACACCGACTACCATCGGAGGACACGGATTCGGCCCTGCGTTCTCCACCGTCTCAAGAATAAAATCTTTGATCCCCTGCAGACCTGCAGACGGCTTGAACATACGGATTGCACTCATATTCTCACTTCCGAAGCCCTTCGGTCCGACCGTCACCTTAATCTGTTCTCCCGGAACAATCTCCGTATACAGCATGGCCGGTGTATTGTCCCCCGTGTTTCCGCGGCGCACCGGATCCTTCACAACAGATTTTCGCAGATACCCTTTATCATAACCGCGGCGTACACCCTCATTGACCGCCTCCGTCAGGTCTCCGCCAGCGATATGCACATCCTGCCCGATCTCCAGAAATACGCATGCCATCCCTGTATCCTGACAGACCGGCACATTCTGCTCATCCGCAATCTCAAAATTTTCAATAATATTATCCAGCACTCCCCGCGCAATTTCCCATGTCTCGCATGCGCGGCAGTCTCTGATGGCATCCTTCACATCCTCCGGCAAATGCTCGTTAGCCTCAATGCACAGACGCTCTACCACATCCGTAATCATACTTGCCTGAATCTCTCTCAAGAAAATCCCTCCCTGATGTATGTATATAATATTTTTACTTCGGAATCTCTGTCATTATCTCAAGCTTAAAGCCCTCCCACATGTCAGCCGACACATTCCAGTCGCGCAGGTCCGTCACAATCTTGTGGTAAAATGCCTGTCCGCCGCGGACAATGTCATACGTATGCGCATCACGAACCTCCAGATGCCGGCCGAAGCTGCAGTTTCTGACTGCCTCCGGCCCATAGGAATCCACATCGCCGTCCGGCCAGAAAATATACATCTGCGGAACCGCATCTTCCCCGGCGCCGTCATGACCGCTCTGCTCCAGAAGCTTTCGTCCCACAGCCTCATAGCACGTAAATACGTGGGCGTAGCGCCACACCGTTCTCGTAAAATCTGAGACGCGGAACTGACACAGCCACTCCTCATCCATCATACCGTCCGGTGTCTCCTTCGAAGCAATGACAACCACCGGGAATCTGCGCTCCGGATCCCGAATCGCTTTCACCAGCTGCGAAACCTGCTCCTCCCTCAGAATCCGTCTGCGGTTGAGACAATCGATTCCGTTGAAAATACCCACATTGTCCACAATAGATTTATAATATCCGGGATAGCTGAAAAAGATTCCCGCGCCCTCCTGAGTATAGTGATTATCCTTCTCAGGCTCCGCATATCCGTTGCAGATCTTCAGTATCACCTTATCCTGCCGGTCCGCCTCAAGGCTCGCCTCCGAATACCAGATACGTCCGCCCACCTCGAGATCCATATGCCGCACATGCATATTCATGCGTCGGTTCTCCCGGTCAAAATTGACCGTCACATGGTACGCCAGGACGTCAGCGTGGTACGTGGAAGTCTCCTGCGGCATATCCTTAAACAGTATTCCGTACTTTCTTACAATCCAGCGGTAAATATAATCTGCAGACCGTTCAAAAATAAGGTCAGCAGTCACAGGCTGCTCCACTTTCAGCCTGCTTCCGTCCACCTGAGTACACATCTGAAAGACAGTGTGCCGCGTCAGAGGACGCAGTTCGTAATGTCTCGACTCGGCAAGGCTCTCCTCCCTGCCGTCGTTATATACGTCGCGTTCGCGGAAAATAGCCGTCAGGCGGCTGTCGTGGAACTGACTGTCATTGAGCAGAGCGACGATCGTATTGACATTGATCGGTATTTTCCGTCCGCGCTTCAGAAGCTGGTCAACCAGAAACGACTTGCGCGTCTTGTATATCCGCTTTGCCAGATTCTCCACGCGGGACATGTCCTCATTCAGAAGCTGCTCCACCTCCGGATACATCGGCGCATCTCCCAGCTTCAGCCGGAAATGGCTCTTGATCATGTCGCTCCACCGTCCTGCCTTGTACAGCGCATGGCCCAGATCCTCAAACAGTGTGACCATCGACTTGTCGCACAGTTCCAGAGTGGCAAGAATACTGTTCAGATACCTTGAGAACCCGGGAAAGAGGCTCCACAGCTCTTCTCCCTTGTAACGCATGTCGTGCTCGATCTCGTGCCAGCCCTCAAAAAACATCGTCTTAATCTGGATTTCAAAGGTATCGTCAATACACATATCCCACGTATCCGATGAAATTTCATCTTTCAGATACCCGGGCAGCCGGAAAACACCGTTCAGCTTTGTCGGCTTGAATTCATCCTCATTCCTCTGGGATGTGGACCAGCCGACCGCATCAAAGGTTCTCTCCATAATATCCTTGCAGATGTCCATATCATCGTCAAAATACAGATTGATACGCACTCCCACCAGGTCCTGGAGCTTCCGCTCCTCCCCATATTCCTTCAGTTCAAATTTACGGGCCATGGAAGTCGCCGTCTTGATCCGCGAAAAAACGCGGAAATACAGTCCGCACTGCTCCAGCCGGTCACTGATCATCCGCTTCAGATCCTTCTCGACCACTGCCGGCACCTTCACGTGCGCAACCAGCTCCTCCTTTGTGTATTTAGCCCTGCCCTGTTCGTTCATTTATGTACACCACCAATTATTTTTACTGCATTTTAAGTATAGCAGATTTTATATAAATGCAAAAGTCCTTATATTTATTATCGTTCACATGCATACCTGAACAAAGTATATCAGTCATATTTTCCCAGTTCAATAAAATAAATCTTAAATTTAAACAAAAAGGGGACTGCCCCTCAGGATGATTTTATCCATCAGGCAGTCCTTATTCCACACTTTCTTAATTTTCATCTGCTTGCGGTTTATGATTTCTTCTTTTCAACAGGGAAATATACTGCATACCGTTCATACCCCACCTGATTCAGAGGAATAAAACGGATACCCCGATCCTGATGCACAGTTTTATATGTGTTCATCCAGTTTCCCCATTCCCGCTCGTTATCAGCCACCAGCAGGTCTTCCGGTTCTCCGTCTTCGAGATACAGCGTACGCTCTTCGTCGCAAAGCCCGGCAAGCACAACAGGTCCATCCATGAAGGCCACCATATTTTCAGCGCCCGGCAAACGGTTTACCGTAATCTTTTTGCCGACTTCAAATCGAATGACCTCATTACTCCAGACCCTTGTAAGCTTCACAAAGGTTCCGGGGCTGTACTTCACCGGTTCTTCCTGACCATTCACCGTCAGAGTGAAGCTCTGTGCCCATTCCGGGATTCTGATCAGGATATCCTTTTCTTTGTCACTCTTTCCCTCCACAAAAAGCTCACACACGAGTTTTCGCGGATTGTTCGGGTATGCAGAACAGATCTGATTAATGGTCTGTGATCCGACAGAATCGCTTGCAAGATGCTTGCTTCCGTTAAGTTTGTCAATGCGCAGCTTCACGGAAATATCTTCCCCGATATAATCTGAAACAAAGTACTGGCAGATATACAACTGATCTCCATTTTCATAGAAAATTCCCTTATTATGTGCCGCATTTGCCTGAACAAGGGATCCATGACAACAGAAGAAATCCTGCGTTCTGGAACTCCATGCCTTCCGTCCGCCTGCACGGAGCGGAAGAAAGTAGGTCAGAAGGCCCTCTTCCGGATATTCGGACTTATTGCCATGGGTAAAGCTGCCCTCCCAGTAGGCCTGCGCCATGATACCGTTATAAAGGTTTTTCTCCCAGTAATCTGCATACTCTGCTTCACCGGTATGCCGGAACAGAAAATCGGCAAGCCGCATCATATTATAAACTGTACAGTGTTCCTGATTCTTGTCACCAAGCCGCACAGCAAGATTCTGATTCGGACTCCATATTTCACCACAGGTCTGTCCTCCCGTCGCATAGCATCCCCGATCTGTCACTCCCTGCTTCCAGTATGCTTTTACTATATCAAAATATTTCTCATCTCCGGTCGCCTCATAGCACGCCGCAACACCCAGAATCTCGGGAATTGTCGTATTTGCATGCATATTTGTCAGAACATCACGGCCCGCAAGAAGTCCGTCAAACAGGCCTTCCCGATAATAGCGGTCCATCAGCTCACGAAACATCTGCTTTCCCGTAATACGGTAAAGAACAGCCCATATCTCCAGCATTCCCCCTGTTTCCACATCAAGAATCCTCTGGAAATGTTCCCTCGTATATTTACCACTCCATTCGTAAAACCACTCTGCCATCTTTACCGCAATTTCAAGCGCTTTTTCATTTCCGGCAAGCTCGTACATATCCAGAAGTCCCATAAAGGTCTTGTGAATCGTATACTGAGGTGCCCAGACAGGCTTGCCGTCAGCAATTCTGTACAGATACTTCATGGGTATCGATGCTGCCCACTGCCCTCCGTTTTCTTCCTGACATTCTGCAAGAGCGTCAATAATATCATCTGCCTTTGCCTTTACCATGCGGTCACCAGTCGCCTCATAATGCATTGCTGCCGCAGACAGCCAGTGCCCCAGGAAATGTCCTCTGAGTTCACACAACGGTGACTCCCAGCCGCCGTGTATATTTTTCGGAAGTTCAGAAGTCTTATACAGTCCTGCCTCTGCTGTATATGGAAGCAACAGATTGTCATTCGTCAGCTCCAGCAAATACTTCCTGTTCTCATTTCTGCGGCGAAGGAGGTCTTCATCATATAAAATGACCTGGCTGCCTTTTTTCATTTTAAGTGTTTTCATTTTAAGTGTTTTCATTCGATCATTCTCCTTTTTACACTGTTATCAGATTTCTTCTACGCAAAAGTTCTGCACAGCCCTCACGAATACCAGCTCGCAGTATCATCCGGCGTATATCTGCGCAGTACCTTTTCTGTCGGAAGCGAAAACATCATAGTTGCGACTGTCGGAATACAAAATGCAAAAAGAGGAATCATCCACATCACGTATACCGCAGCCACAACGATCAGCACCATAATAAGGGCCAGAGGGAAATGCTTCACCAGCAGACCAAATGAAAAACGCACGATTTCTCCGCATTTCATACTGCATCTGGATAGCACCGGAAATGCAAAACATCCAATTCCCAGTATTACAAAACCCATAAACAGATAGACAGTAGTCACAAAAAAGCGGAAGCTGCCATCCTCCAGCACAGAAGCATATACAAAGCATATATAGAGCACTGCTGTCAGTGCGCCAAAAAGCAGGCCAAGAAGGGTTGCCGGAAGGAAATTCAGACGAAACGCATGGAAAAAGTTTTTCACTGCGTATCCTCTGTTTTTCCGTATTGCTTTTACAGTAGAATAATACAGAGCCGTCGTGGAAGCCCCTATGGTCACAACAGGCAGGCAGCACACAAACCAAAGCGCACTTAAGAGAATCATATCCACTGTTTTGTTTATCATTGTTGTCAGCGGTGAATCATATTCCATAAAGCTCATAAATCCTGTCTCCTATTTCATTCTCACCCAGACAGTCATCTCGCCGATTCCTCTGTTCGCCCATGAATAATATGGAATCAGCTTCAGCTCCTGATCCATGAATTTCTTTCCTCTGTACGTCCGGTACAAAGCATCGCCATTCCATCCTTCATCAGATACACGTTTACCCTTTACAGTAAGAGTAACTACACCGTTAAACAGATCCCCCTCGTATTTTTCGTTAAACGGCTGTCCTTCCTCCAGATATATCTGCGGAAGCGAAGTCCCATTATCCTGTTCTTCCAGACAGTATACAATCGGTCCCCGCATCACAGCAACTTTCCCGATGTCCTCCCTTACCAGCGGATTTGCTTCCACAATTGTTACAGGCATCTCCATATCAAGAATAATCTGATCGCCGTTTTTCCACTCACGCTTCATAACTGCATAGCCCTTTTCCAGTTCACAGAGCTGTTTTTCACCATTTACAGTAACGCAGCTGTTCACGCACCATCCAGGAATACGAACTGCGAAAGAAAAGAAGGATGGCTGCTCATTTTCAACTGTAACAACCACTTTCCCGTTCCATGGATAGTTGGTCTCCACATGGAAAATATTCTTATTTCCGTCCAGTTCAAGTTCAACCTGTCCGCCCATAAACAGATTCATATATACCGATGCATCATCACATTCAAATGCGTATCCGCCGATAGAGGAAAGCAGACGGGCCACATTCGGAGGACAGCATGCGCAGCCGAACCATTTCTGGCGCTCCGGTTTTACGTGTCTTCTGAAATAATCCTTTTCACAGTGCTCCGGACTTACTTCAAGAGGATTTACATAGAAGAAAGATTTTCCATCCAGAGACATTCCGCTGATCACACCGTTATACAGTGCTCGTTCCATCACATCCGTATAACGGCTGTCCTTTGTAATCTCAAACATTCTTCTCGCAAAAAAGATCAGTCCAATTGCCGCGCATGTCTCTGCATACACCGTATCGTTGGGAAGATCGTAATCAAAGGAAAATGCTTCACCGTGCTCTGTTGCACCAATGGAACCTGTCACGTACATCTGACGTGTCACAATATTGCTCCAAAGCCTTTCACATGCTTCAAACAGTTCCTGATCTTCTGTCTCGCTTGCGACCTCCGCCATGCCTGAATACAGGTATACAGCCCGGACTGCATGTCCCTCTGCCTTATCCTGCTCCCTTACAGGCTTACCTGCCTGATAATACTGTTTACGCATATATGTATCGTCCCAGTAGCACGTGTTATTGTTCTTTTTACATTCCTCGTCAAAAAACAGCGGGGCCTGCCCTCTCTGGTCAATAAAATATTTCGCCAGCTTCAGATGTCTCTCATCCTTTGTGATCTTGTAAAGAGAGACGAGAGCCATCTCTGCCACCTCGTGTCCCGGATAGCCCGGAATTTTGCCTTCTTCTGTTCCAAGGCAGTTATATACACAATTTGCATACCCCACTGCCACATTCAGGAACACATCTTTTCCTGTGGCATAATAATATGCAACTGCCGCCTCAACCATATGTCCGAGGCAGTACAGCTCATGATGATCCATCAGGTTGGTAAACCGGCGGTCCAGTCCGTTGATAATATAATATGTATCCAGATATCCATCCGGCTGCTGTGCCGCTGCAATCAGCTCAATAGTCTCATCTGCCGTCTTTTCAAGAGCTTCGTCCGGATGCCACATCAGGGAATATGCAACCGCCTCCAGCCACTTGTACACGTCACTGTCCTGGAAAACCATTCCCTGAAATTTTCCTTCTTCACGCTTTGCAGCCACACGGAAGTTCTGAATGCAGTAGCTCGGTTCTGCATCCGGAATGCGGTCATTCAAAGCGTCCCACTGGTACGGAATCACGTGCGTGCGCACCAGCTCCATATATTCTTTCCAGAATCTGTCCTCAATCTGAATTTTCCCAAGATTAACCGGTCTCAATTTCTTATTCAGCATTATATGTTATAACCTCCGTTTTTACTTTTTTAGAACTACTCCTTCATACCTGACATCATAACACCTTTAACAAACGCATCCTGAGCCAGGAGGAACGCCACCAGTACCGGAAGCACAGCGATGACAGAAGAACTCATCAGCACCGGCCAGTCAGTGGAATACATTCCTTTCATACTCGCAAGTCCGAGAGGCAGTGTATATTTCCTTGAATCATTGATATAGATCAGAGAAATGTCAGTTCTACAGTTTCTTCTGCATGTACACTCATTCCGATCCCCAGTGAAGAAACTGCCATTAAAGATGCCAGTGAAATTGCCATTATTTTTCTTATTTTCATTTTAACCAACCATCCTTTCTCTGTTTTTATACATTTTCCCCTAAAAACTTGCAAGTTTTCTAAAATTTATGGTATATTCATGATATTATAATTCCGACACCCATACAACTCACAATCACAAAGGAAAGGTGGATAAATCCCATATGTTATACTGCGTATCCAGTGAAGAATATCCAGTAAAATATATCAGCAGCGGAAACCTGATCAGTGAGGACGGCTTTCTTCATGCACGGAGAAATCTTGATTCATGGGTCTTCATTGTAGTCTGCAAAGGAACACTTCACATTGCCCAGAATAAGCAGACCTTTGATATACATGAGAACGAAACCCTTCTGCTTTTCCCGAACCATACACATTACGGATATAAGAAAAGCGAAGGGTATCTCTCCTACTACTGGGTGCATTTTTTTCTGACTGATCCCGGCTATACCATATACAGCCAGAGATCCCTTTTACGTCACGGTAAATTTCTTTATGACAGCTCAGCCCCTCTCCACACACCGTCTATCATGTCAGTCAGCGATCACTTTATTCTGCCGGAACAGGGCAGGCTGTCACATGAACGACGTACACTTTTACTCTTTTCACAGCTTCTCGATATGTCGAAGCGTGACAATTACAAACAGACGTGGCGCTGCCACTATGCCCTGAATCTCATGCTGGCAGAATTTACCGTAGAGTTCATGAGTGAACAGGACATATTCGGGAACAAACTGCCCGGAAATGTAAAAGCAATCATCGAATGGATTCGTGTGCATTATAAAGAGCAGCTGACGGTTGCATCACTGGCTGAGCGTTTCAACTATCATCCCACTTATCTGACCGCTCTGTTCAAACGCCACACCGGACACACTGTTTCCTACTACATTACACTTTATCGAATCAATGCGGCCAAAAACCTTCTGACTGCACCGCCGCCCAAAATAACAACCAAAAGTATTGCTTATATGTGCGGCTTCAAAGATGAAAAATATTTTCTGCGCATATTCAAAAGAACAGAGGGAATGACACCGGGACAGTACCGGAATGCATTCAATGAAAAGAAACTGAACCGGCAATAACACAGAATGTGATTCATTACAGGTTTCCCCTCAGCTTTTTCAGAATTCGCTTCTCCGCCCGGGACACCTGTACCTGGGTCATGCCGAGCTGCCTGGCCACCTGCACCTGGGTACGCTCCTCAAAGTAGCGCTGGCGGATGATTTCCTGTTCCTCCCGGTCAAGCATCTGCAGCAGCCCCTCCAGAAGCATACGGTTCAGAAGCTCTTCATTTCTGTCCTTCCGGTCCGGTACCCTGTCACCCAGCAGTACCGGCGATCCGTCTCTGCTGTAAACCGTCTGGCTGAGGGATTCCACATCTGAGACGGCATCCATGGCCTGCACAAGCTCTTCACGGCTGATCCCTGTTTCCTGTGATATTTCTTCCAATGTCGGCTCCATCCCGTTTCGCTTCTCCAGAGTTTCCTTTGCCTGGTACGCCCTGGCAGCGGCCTCCTTCAGCAGACGGCTCACCCGGATCATCCCGTCATCCCGCAGAAAGCGCCTGATCTCACCGGTAATCATCGGAACTGCGTACGTGGAAAACCGTACCTGGAATGTACAGTCAAAGTTGTCAATGGCTTTCAGCAATCCAATGCTTCCGATCTGCACCAGATCCTCCCTGTCACAGCCACGTCCCAGGAAACGTGCCACAACAGTGAACACAAGCCCCATATTTTCTTCTACCAACTGTTCTCTGGCCTCTTTATCCCCTTCGTGTACCCGTTTGATCAACGCAAGGGTATGTTCCATCTGCCAGACCTTTACCTTTCCGCAGTTTGGTTGTCTGCTTCACTGTCCCCGCCGGATTTCACAGCACTCTCCGGCTGCCCTGTTTTCCTCTCATATCCTGACGGTCCCTTCGACGTCCCGCGGGAAATCCGCTTCGTCATCTTTACAAGTGTTCCTTTTCCCGGTTCTGACTCAACCTCCAGCGTGTCCATAAACGCCTCCATAAACGCAAATCCCATTCCTGCCCGGTCACATTCTGCCTTCGTCGTAAACAGAGGCTCCATGGCAAGCCTCACATCCGGTATCCCCTTTCCGTAATCTGACACCTCCACATACAGCTCCTGCCCGCTGATTCTGCAGGATATGGTAATCTTTTCCACTCTGCCCTCGTATCCGTGGATGATGGCGTTTGTGACTGCTTCAGAAACAGCAGTTTTCACATCTGCCACTTCCTCAAGTGTCGGATTCAGCTGCGTCAGAAAGGATGCGACGGCAACACGCGCAAATCCTTCGTTGCATGAACGGCTGTCAAACTCCAGCCTCATTTCATTCTGACACACTCTGCTTTGTAAAACCTTATCTGTCTGAGTCTGCATCTTTCGATTCCCCCTCTTTTCAGACATAAATTTTGTATCTGTTCAGTATCTTCACAGCAGTCCTGACTGCTGCGGCATTCCCTCATAGATATCGATCACCCGGTAGATTCCTGACATGGTCAGTATCTGTTTCATCCGCTCCCCCACATTGATTGCCATCACACTGCCTCCCATAAAGCGCATCATCTTATACCGGCCGATAATCATCCCTATCCCTGAACTGTCCATAAACACAGCATCAGAAAAGTCAAACAAAATACATCGGATATTTTTCTTCTGTACCAGCCTGTCCGCCTCCCTGCGAATCTGCTCCGAGCTGTGATGATCAATCTCCGCCGGAAGGCTGATCGTCAGTGTCGTACCTGTAATTGTAAACAGCTGTTCCATCCTGATTTCCTCCTGATTTTATATATTCTGTCATATCAAAAACACCAGACATACTGAATCCGCTTCTTCAAGTCAAAGACCTCGTTACCTGCGGGAATAAAAAACAGGAGACCGACCTGAATTGCGGGATTTTTCCCCGCATTCCAGATCAGTCCCCTGCTCCGGGGTTTCTCTGTTTTATTACTGTCCCTGTCCGGGCAGAAGATTTCCGTTTACGTCATACTGCAGTCCCGTGTTGGGATCTGTCCACGCCGCATACAGACCGTCCGGATACTGTGTCGTATCACCACCCGATGTGGGATCCTCTCCCGTCGTGCCATACTGTCCTGTTGCCGCATCACCCATTCCGCTGAGATCGGCCGCATTGCTGCCGGCTCCGCCGCTGTTCTGTCCGGAAGACGAAATATAGCCCTGAACCTCGGCTGCGTGTGCCGGATAGTACTCCGTAATCTGTCTGAACACTTCATCCGCATGTGTCGTATCGCCTTTGTAATAGTAGGCCATGCCGAGATACAGCATCGCTTCATAGTGCTTCTCCTGTTTGCGCTCCGGATCGGAATCCACCGCCTTCTGAAGCTGAATAATCGCCGTGTCATAGTCTGCATTCGGATAATATGCGGACGTTCCCGCTGTGTAGTACTGCGTAAACAGACTGGACTGCACCGCCTGGTTCAGGCTGTCGTAAAGAGTTTTCGCATTCCCGTCAAAATCATCAGCATTCAGTCCCGCAATCAGATTTGCAGCCGTAGTCTGGTCTCCGCTTATGTAAATATTGGCTACAGCAAGCAGATCATCATAGCTCTGTGCCTTTGCAAGGGCATCATCACGGTCGTTCTCGGCGCGCTCTGCCTGCTGAGCGTAATCGTCAATCTGATCCTGAAGATCCTGTACTTTTACCGATTCCGTCGCCAGCTTTGTGTTGGCCTCTGTTACCTGACGGTTGGCCGCGTCATTGACTGCCTGACGGTTGGCCGGAACAATCAGGAACCATACGATCGCTCCTCCCAGCAGTATACCGAGGATGATATTGATAAAAGTCGCAATCGTAGAGCTGTCGCGGAACGTTGTTGGCTGGATCACCATCTCCGTACCACTCATATATCGCAGTGTTCCTGATACCCTGTCGTCCTCTTTTTCCTTCTCGTACTTCTTATGCTTTTTGTTGAGGCTCGTGCCCTTCCCGGTCACATCCTCAATCTCCTGCAGATACCGCAGCGTCGTCGTATTTGTCGTATCAATATGAGCTGCCTTCTTCAGAAGCTTTCTGGCCCTCTCATACTCCTGCCGTTTCATGTACAGCAGGGCAAGGAGCTGATACGCCTTGACGAATTTGGGATTCTGGCTGATCACCTTTTTAAGCTGAATGATCGCCATGTCCTCGTTGTCCTCCCGGCAGTACAATACCGACTGGTTGTATTTGCGGATCGTCTGGTTGATCGTATCGAGACGGTTTTTATTGTTCTGAAGCTGATTGATATAATAATCGGCAAGGTTATCCTGCTGCTGCAGATTTTTGCTGACAACCCACTCGCACAGCGCAGATACTGCCTCTCCGGTCTCGTAATAGCACAGACCGAGAAGATTGCGCGCATCAATATTCTCTTTGTTGAATTTCAGGCTTCGCTTCAGACACGTAATGGCTCCCTCCATGTCCCTGACGAGCGCCTTTTCAAGCCCCTCATTGTACAGCAGATTTGAAATCCGCACAATACGCTTCTGGATCGTGATGTCAGCTCCGCAGCCGGTACAGTAATCAATCGCAGCAAGAGGGGTATTACAGTAAATACATCTCATATTTCCCCTACTTTCTGTTCTTCTTTTCTTCCTTCAGCATTTCCTTGAGGATATCCGTCACATCCGTCAGATCGCGGCTGTAAATCGCATCCTCCGCTTCATTGACATCCATACTCGGATGAAATTTTTTCAGTTCTTCTTCGTAATTGATCATATGTAATTCTCCTTCTTTCGCAGAACCGCTTTCAGCTCTCCGATCAGATACAGCGATCCTGCGCAGAACAGCATGCTGTCTCCCCTGTTTTTCAGCGCGGTATCAAACGACTCCTCCACATCCGCCTTCGCGACCACAGGAGCATCCGTATACCGTCTGAACACCTCTGCCAGCTCCTCCGCCGGTACGACACGCGCCCCCTCAATCTGTGTCACCGTCACATGGACCGGCTTCACACTCTCGCAGATTGTCCGGATCATCTTTTCATATTCCTTTTCCACTACCGCAGAAAAAAGCAGTGAAATTTCACGTGTCTCGCTGATGCTTTGAACTGTGCGGATAAATTCCCTGATTCCGTCTGCATTGTGTGCGCCGTCAAATACGACACCGGGCAGTACCGTCTCCATCCGTCCCTGCCAGCGGGTGTCTCTGATTCCTTTTACGGCCAGATCATCGCTGATTGTCCTCTCCGGATCAATCACACGCAGTGCAATCAGAGCCAGAGAGCTGTTGACAAGCTGGTATTCCGCCAGATACGGGACAGTCACCTCTGTGCTGTCATACCGGATTTTATCATCATACCTGCAATTCAGTATAAAATCAATGCTTTTGTCCGTTTTTCCAGTGATTTGGCTCATGGCTCCTTCATATGCAAAGGACGGGGCGTGCATTTTTTCTGCAAATGAACGGATCACCCCAGCAGACTCAGGATTCCTTCCGTCATAGATAACCGGAACTCCCTCTTTGATGATTCCCGCCTTCTCCGCGGCAATCTGAGCAACGGTATCTCCCAGATATTCCATATGGTCAAGACTGATGGTGGTCAGTACACAGGCAATCGGGTGTTCCACAAGATTTGTCGCATCCAGTCTCCCGCCAAGTCCTGTCTCCAGAACCAGATACTCCACTTTGGCCTCCTCAAAAATCAGAAGACCTGTCGCAAACAGCAGTTCAAAATACGCCGGATGCGCGTAGCCGTCCTGAAGCATTGCGTCCACCTCCTGCTTCACCCGGGTAAAGGCATCCGCAAAGACTTCGTGTGAAACATTTTCCTGGTTAATCTGAAACCGCTCCGTAATATCCACAAGATGCGGCGATGTAAACAGGCCGGTCCGCTTTCCGGCATGTGTCAGAATCGAAGACAGAAACGCACAGACGGACCCCTTTCCGTTGGTGCCGGCCACATGGATGATCTTCATCAGCCGTTCCGGATGGCCCAGCCTGCGGATCAGCTCCTTCGTATTCTCCGGTCCGTTTTTCTTTGTAAATTTCGGTACCTCTTCTATATAATTTACAGCTTCTGTATAGTTCATTATCCTTTCCTCCGTATGTAAATCCGTTTACCTGTAAAAGTATAGCACATGTACAGAATTATCCAAGAATTATTTTTCGCATTTTCCGGCAGACTTTCGCACATTTATTCCGATTTTTTTCTTAATTATTTCTTGGTTCTACATTTCATCTATAGACACGATCTTTAATTGATGCTATAATTTTATCAGTTTTTGCGGAGTATTTCAGTACATCCGCTCCGCAGAACACGTACCAGAATACTATGTATGAAAGAAAGGAAATATGGGGTTATGAAAAGAAAATTACTTTTAGGTCTCATTACACTCGGCGCAGCTTCCATGCTGTGTGGTTTTGACAGTGCAGAGACAGCTGACAGCGTTATGCAGAAAATGCAG
>SFEV01000091.1 GCA_004557975.1 Lachnospiraceae bacterium | reverse complement strand
GGCACCCAGCTGATGGGCCATGCTGTGATTGATTCCGAGAGAAGCCGAATTAAACGCAAGCCCTGCCAGACATGACGCAACGTGCATCTTTTTCCGCGCATGTGCATCACTGCCATCGAGATATGCCCTCAGAAGAAATCCTCCGACGATCTCTATGGCCTTCTCGGAAAGTGCGCTCGTAAACTCCGTATTGTTCGTGCTGACGTAAGCCTCCAGAGCGTGGGTAAATACATCCATACCTGTGTCCGCCGTGACAGAGGGCGGTACACTTTTCGTCAGCTCCGCATCGAGAATCGCTTCCGTCGGAAGGAGACTGTCCGAAACCAGCGGATATTTTACCTGCTCTGCCGGATCAGAGATCACAGAAAAAGCAGTAACCTCTGATCCCGTTCCACTCGTAGTTGGAATCGCAATCAGTGCAATGTGATTCAGGCTGCCGTCAGCCCGGGCAGCAAATTCACGGATTGCCTTTGCCGAGTCGATGGCAGAACCGCCGCCGACTGCAACAACTGCATCCGGGCGGTATGCCAGAAGTGCTTTCACTCCCACAGCGATCTTTTCAATGGGAGGGTCCGGAACCACATCCTTAAAAATTTCAAACTCCTTATCTCCCTGGGACAGACGCGACGTGATCAGACCGATCATTCCGCTCTGAACCACATACGGGTCCGTGATCACCAGCACGCGGTGATATGGAATCTCGATCAGGCGATCCAGCGCATGATCCCCGAAATGAATGGTAGTTCTGATATCAAAGCTTTTCATAGTAAACCCCCTGTTTTTACATATCTGTCCTGAACCGTTACTTTTCTATATATCTGTTCCGTACCTTCACAGGTACCCTGAACAGTTACTCTGCTACAGCAGATATTCCGGTATTCTCTGACTTCCGAACAAGGCTGCCGTCCGGAATTTGGCCTGATGCACCGTATCCTGCGCGGCATCCGAAAACGGAGCCAGTTCCCGGTAAATCTTCTCAGCATCTTCCATGGAGCTTCCGGGCAGCACAGCCACAGGAACCTCCTCAATGCCCAGCATGCGCACCACCTGCATTCTTTTGCTTCCGCCAACGAGCTGGTAAACCTTTTCTCCGGTCTGCACCACCGGAAGCGGCTCCAGAATACCACATCTGGAGACAGATTCTGCAAGCATGGATACGTTGGGACAGACGTATCTGGGGCCCCGCCACTCTCCAGGTATCTCACGCAGCAGACCGGACGGCACCGAGGTCACATATACAGACAGTTTCTTCGCTTCCGTCTCTTCCGCTGTTGCCCGCTGCGCTGCTCTTTTTACTTTTTTTCGTGATCCCTCTGCCGCCATCTGCTCCGGTACAGCTGCATGCTCCTCTGCTTTCTGCGCTTTCCCTGCAGCACTTGCCGCCCGCAGCAGACTTCCTTTACCGACTGCCAACTGCATCCACCTCCTCTGCAAGTTCCGTGTATTCCTTTGCACTCCTGCTGCTCTTTTTATAAGCACACACAGGGGCGCTGTTATCCTGAGCCCATTCCACCGCACTGTCCACACGGATGCACGTCCGAAACAGGTGAATCTCCTCCATGGACTGCAGCGTCTCCATCGTCTGTCTGAAATATCCTTTTCTCGTATCTGCCTTCGTCACCACAATGCCAAGCAATTCCAGCTCCGGCGTGATCTGACGCACCTCATTCAGAAATTCAAACATGTTTGCCAGACCGAACAATCCCCAGGGACTCGCCTCCACCGGAATTACAACGCTGTCTGAAGCGCACAGGATGTTCATCACCCATCCTCCCAGCGTAGGCGGCGCGTCAATCAGAATATAATCATACGTACCTGCTTCCTTCACAGATGCGAGACACTTCTTCAGAATAAATTCACGCTGCCATTTCGTAAACAGCTCATACTCCATGGAACTCATCAGCGTTGAGGAGGGGATCAGGTCCAGATTTTCATAGGCTGTCTTCACAATATAATCCTTCAGATCCTTCTGAGCGCGCACCGCCTGGTACAGATTCTTCTCCCCCGACGCAAATGCCAGTGCATCCTCCTCCACAAAGAACGACAGCGTCAGATTCATCTGCATATCCCCGTCCACAAGCAGCACTCTTCTGCCCATAGCCGAAAGCGCATAACCGACATTGGAGCAGGTCGTCGACTTACCGCTCCCTCCTTTATTGTTTGCAAAGCAGATTGTTTTCGTTTTTCCCATAATGGCACTCCCGTTTTTGCTTTTCTTTTGTTTATTATAGCTTTTCCTGTATATTCCTGTCAATTACAATATGATACAAAGGAATCAGACACAAATAGAATTCTGTCTGCGTTCATAATATAAGTTGTCCGACAATTGAGTTCCATGTCGATTTTCCGTGCTTTGCACTGCCTCCATGCTGAAAATCCGCACATCCTCTTCACTGCATGCCCTTTCCCGAAATCCGAGACGTTCTGCCAGCCTGATCGACGCATGATTATCCCGGTGAACACGAATCAGGACTTTTTCACAATCTGTCCGAGCAAAGGCATAATTCAGAGCTGCGCGGCACATTTCCTGTCCATAACCGCTGCCCTGATGTTCCCTGGCCAGCATATACCGGAGTTCAAGGCAGAACTCCGCCTCTGCAGAATCTGTTTCAGAATCCGTTTCAAAATCTATTTCGTGCTCCTCCCCATACTCCGACAATCCGCAGCAGCCGATCAGTGTCCCGTCCTTTTTCAGTACACTCCACAGTCCATAACCATAAAATCTGTACACATGAGAAATATATGCCGCAAGGCGTTCAGGCTCGAAACAGTTTTCCTCTGAAATAAAAGCATACTGCATTCCCGGCTGGAGGCTGATTCGATACAGTCCATCAAAATCCTCCTCCGAAATCTCACGGATAATCAGCCGGTTCGTACGCGCCACAGTGACAGGACGTCCCAGACTATGCAGAAACGTTTCCTCCAGAATCTGGCTGTCAAGCGATGTCAGATCATCTGTCACCAGAGCTGCCCCTTCAAAAAACGCTGCATTCTCCCTGTCACAGCCAATGCATACGATTTCACCATCATTCGATGCTGCAATATTTCTGCTGTCCGTAATCAGAACCGCACATTGCCGCTTCTCAGTCACATCCCGGAGATCACAGCAGACGATACCGTCTCTCTCTAATTGTTCTGTCAGCATTTTTTTCTGCCCGTTCCACTCTGAACTCAGCGCAAAAATAACGTATTTAAGATCCATGCTTTTCTCCATCTCTGCCGTTTGCCCACTTCTGACTCATGTTTTCACGGTCTCATCAGCAGGTGATTCGGCCTGTCTCAGACAGAGTATACTATATTTTTTACTGCATGGAAAGATCATGCATGCACACCTTGCAAACCGTCTCAAAAGCCGCTATAATACGTACAGTTGACAGAATGATATCTGATTTTAAAAAAGAAAGGAACAGAACCATGGCACAGAATCCAATCGTTACTATTACAATGGAAAACGGCGACATCATGAAAGCAGAGCTTTACCCGGATGTTGCCCCGAACTCTGTAAACAACTTTATCAGTCTTGTTAAAAAAAGCTTTTATGACGGACTGATCTTCCACCGCGTTATCAGCGGCTTTATGATCCAGGGCGGCTGCCCGGACGGAACCGGCATGGGCGGCCCGGGATACTCTATTCCGGGAGAGTTTGCTCAGAACGGTTTCAGAAATGATCTGAAACACACACCAGGCGTCCTCTCCATGGCACGGGCCATGCACCCGGATTCTGCAGGAAGTCAGTTCTTCCTGATGCATAAGGCCGCTCCGCATCTCGATGGAGCCTACGCCGCATTCGGCAAGGTCATTGAGGGTATGGAGATTGTTGACAAGATCGCTGAGACTCCGACAGACTACCGTGACCGTCCGCTTGAGCCGCAAAGAATCAAAAGCATGACGGTGGACACCTTCGGCGTCGATTATCCGGAACCGGAAAAAGCATGATAAAACGGGCTGCAGCAAACAGCCGGGATACTTCCCGACCGCTTTGCCGCAGCCCGTTCCAATTCCGCAATCACTGCAAATATTTTCAGTCACCAAGTACGTTTCTGAAAAGTCCTCTCTCACTGTATCTCAATTGTCCACGTATTCTCATACGTCTTCCCTGCATCCAGTCCGATCAGATCCGACTGCTGTGCCAGATTTTCCACCACACCGTCCCTCGACGGCAGGGAGCTCCAGGGCTCAATACATACGTACGGAGCTTCCATGCGCGGCATATGCCAGAACCCGATATAGCCGTGCTCCGGCCAGGATACTGTTACACTGTGTCGGCCTCCGTCACATGCGAGCCGGACACTCCGCGCCGTATTTTTCAGTACAATCGCATCCTCATCGAACAGATCGTGACGCAGAGGAATTCTGCGGTTGTTCTCCAGTGCGTACGGCTCATCTCTGCCATTCAGGAAGCATGCCTCCGTAAAACCGACGCGCGTCGGCTTCGACGGCTGATCGAACTCCAGATAATAATCAGAAAATGCAAAGCCGTCTTCCAGCGGAACATTGAAGCCAGGATGACCGCCTGTACCAAAATACATTCTTCTGTCACTGCGGTTTTCCACCCCGGTCACAATCTTCAATGTATGCTCCTTCAAAATATACGTGATCCGATACGTAAAATCAAAGGGATACTGTTCTCTCGTCGCTTCATTGCTTTCAAGACAAAATGTCAGGCTGTCTTCACTCTGGCGTTCCATCTGAAGTGTCGCATACATGACAAATCCGTGGATTTTCATACGGTACTCATTCCCGTATACGGTATATTTTCCGTCTGTCATCCGGGCAACATACGGAAAAATATTGGGGGCTCTGTCTCCCCATATCTCCTGATTGCCCTGCCAGAGATATTCTGTCCCGTCAGAACCCTTCACAGACTGCAGCTCTGCTCCCCTGTCGCTGACAATTACCGTCAGAAATTCATTTTTTATCTTATATTCCATATCCTGTTCCCTCTGTGCAAATCCTTCGCTGTCATCCAAGATGAATCATTTTCTCTCAGTCTTTTGCTGCCGGATACTCATTGCAGAGGAGACGATACGGCGGCTCATCCTCTTCAATAGCCGGGAACCGGCCCATTTCCTCATAGAAACGGTTGTCTGTATTGTCATCGTTGCACATGGATACTTCACCGATCAGGACATCACCTGTACCCGGAACGATATCAAAATCATGATACTGATGCGGCCACAGCGTAATACTCTCGCCCGGGTGCAGCTCCACACCCGTACCTGCCGGCACGTAGTAGGAACGCCCATCTGAATTTACGAGTACGTCCTCATCTGAAAATCCACCGTTTCCGTCATCGTTATAAACATGGATAATCAGAACTCCACCGCCGCGGTTGATAATATCCTCGCTCTTTGTCCAATGGAAATGCATCGGGGAATGCTGTCCCTCTTTCAGCATCAGCAGCTTCTCAGCGTATACCTTTTTGTATTTCGGATTGTGCTGATTGCCGTTTCTCAGTGTAACAAGAGCAAAGCCAAGCTTCTCCCAGTCATTACGACCGTAATCCGTGATATCCCATCCCAGCATATTGTCGCGTATCTCGTCGTACTCATGACCCTTTGACTCCCATTCCTCCGGTGTCCAGTTGCAGAACGGCGGAAGCTCAAAGCCGTGCTCCTTAATCAGATTCTCCATATATTTAATACATGCATTTACTTCTGAACGTTTCATAAATAAGATCCCCCTGTTTTGATTTTTATAATTCGGTTAAAAGCAACAAGTGGGATTTCAGAACCCCGTGTAAAACAATCACAGTCTCTGAAATCCCATACCTGAACCACACCGATTTTCCTGGCGGTGATTATTTCTCCTGTACCTCCAGAATACCCATCGGACATGCCTTCGCGCAGATACCGCAGGCAATACACTTGGAAGCAACCGTTGAGGATTCCGCTTTTACCATAACACCCATCGGACAGACTTCCACACATTTGCCGCAGCCTGTACAAAGCTTCTTATCAACCATGTAAACACCCTTGGCATTCTGTTTGATTGCACCTGCCTCACAGTTTCTTGCACATTTGCCGCACTGAATACATGACTTCACTGTCGCATCCGTACCCGTCTTGGATACAATCTGGATACATGACTTAGCCGGGTCAAACTCCTTGTAAAATGCCTCTGAACATGCAATTACACAGCTTAAGCAGGCTTTACAGGCAGTCTTGTCTGTTACTACTAATTTCTTCATATGTATACCTCCGCATATTTTGATTTGTTTCTGTACCGTGGCTGCTGCTTCTTGGACGAACCACAGAAAACGTAAAATAAGGTTTGAACTTATTATATCAT
>SFEV01000090.1 GCA_004557975.1 Lachnospiraceae bacterium | reverse complement strand
GCAGATTCCGGTGAAAAATCCTGGCAGTGCGGACTTGACAAGAGCGCATGAAACGATTATGATTAATCAGTAATCCCGGGGTAGTAAAGGTTTCGACGGGGGTTATGAAGCTGGAGAAGCTATCCGCAGGTGATGCGTTAACTCACAAAATTAAAATTAAACGCTGAAGATAATTTAGCATACGCTGCCTAATGGCAGCTGTCTGACTTAGGGCACCTGCACCTTAAGACCCAGGCATCGATTATGCAGGAAACGACGTATGTTAAGCTTTGCGCATACGGGCGTATCATGAAGCTACTGAAGGCAGGAGGCTGTCAGCTGTCGCCTGTCGGAGGAAATGTAAAATAACTGACTATGATAGTAGAAGGACAGTGAATTGGCTTTCGGACATGGGTTCGATTCCCATCTACTCCATTATTTGTACTAAGGAGGGACCCAGCTTGCTGGGGGGATACCTTAGTGCCTGCGCAAACGCCATCCGAACTTGTTCGGATTCAGATGCGTTTGCTCCATTATTTGTACTAAGGAGGGACCCGGGCTCTTTGTGGAGTCCGGATCCTTTGCGTATATTGTAAAATATGTCTGTAATCAATTTTCCGGAATCAAAAATATCAAAACAAAAAGAAGAATAATGAAAATGGAGTACAGCCACAGTTGAAAATTCAACAGGCTCTGCACTCCGGTATGGTACAGTTTTCAGTTACGATATTTTTGCAAGCACTGCAGTATTTGAGATTGTCTGATTTTTAAAAATTTCCAGTCTGGTTCCAAACTGGATAATTTTTCCGGATATTTCTGTGTTAAATTCTTTTTGACTGCCATAGAATTCAAGTGTCACATTATAATTCCGGTCAACCTTTACTTCGAGCTGGCCGACCTTTACTTCGAGTTGGTCGACTTTTTTTTCAAGACAATTAACTTTATGATCGAGCTGGTCAACCTTTACTTCGAGTCGGTCAACTTTTTCTTCAAGACAATTAACTTTATGATCGAGCTGGTCGACCTTTACTTCGAGTCGGTCGACCTTTTCTTCAAGACAATTAACTTTATGATCCAGCTGATTGACTTTTCCTTCCAGCCGGTCAACCTTTTCATCCACCTGACCAATCTGCTGCTTCATTCCCTGCATTTCTGAGAATATTTTCTCCAGTAATTCTCTGTCCGTCATCAAAACCACCCCTTTTATAGGAAATAGTATACCATACCAGAAGTGTAAAGTCTATTGAATTATCAAAAGATACATAATATATATAATATGCATTATAATATATAAATGTAAAAATGCCCAGAAAAATACATGTAATGTGGTTGATGGAGAAAAAAATATATGGTATTTTGTATAGACAGCAGAAATAAAGAAGAGTACAGACGCTGTGCAACGATGCTCTGGCGGTAGATGCACAGGACACTTTCAGAAATAGTCTGTTTTCACAGAATTGTCATAAATGAATGGTAAGATGATATACAGTATCGGGCAGAAGATTCGTTAATGATACGGTGATGATACTGTGATGTCAGGAATGTTTGCCCACACAGTATCTGAAATGCTTTATGGAAATCACTGTATTGTGCATTTGTATAAAAAGCTGTTACGGAAGGAGACAGAATATGGAACGATTAAAAATACTGGTTGTGGATGACGAAAGTCGAATGAGAAAGCTGGTCCGTGATTTTCTGACCAAGAAGGACTTTGATGTGATAGAGGCAGGAGACGGGGCAGAAGCGATTGATATTTTTTTTGATAATAAGGATATTGCACTTGTCATTCTCGACGTCATGATGCCGAAAATGGATGGCTGGCAGGTGTGTCGTGAGATTCGATCCTATTCCACGGTTCCGATCATTATGCTGACTGCAAAGAGTGATGAGAGAGATGAGCTTCTGGGCTTTGAGCTTGGCGTTGATGAATATATCTCCAAACCTTTCAGTCCTAAGATCCTTGTGGCGAGGGTAGAAGCTATTTTACGCAGAACCAGCGGATTTTCTTCCGATGACGTACTGCGGGCCGGAAATATTGAGATCAATAAGGCTGCGCATGAAGTAAAGATTGATGGTGTGAATGTTGATCTCAGTTATAAGGAATTTGAACTGCTGACTTACTTTATGGAAAATCAGGGAATTGCACTGTCGCGGGAAAAGATTCTGAACAGTGTGTGGAATTATGACTATTTTGGAGATGCCCGTACAATTGACACGCATGTAAAGAAGCTTCGAAGTAAGCTTGGGAAAAAGGGAGATTATATTAAGACAATCTGGGGCATGGGCTACAAATTCGAGGTGGAAGAGTAAAGCACAGATGGTGAGACAGGGAGCAGAAAGATGAAACAGTCAATCAGAAGACAGCTTACGGTCATTTTTATCAGTCTCATGACACTGATGTTTCTTGCCAATTTTCTGATCAATGCATTTTTTCTGGAGGATTTTTATATCCTGCGGAAGCGTCAGGTGCTGATGGATGCATATCGTATACTGAATACAGAGATCAGTGACAGCGGACTGCTGGATGAGGAAGAGATTCAGGAGTTCGGCAGATTCTGTAATTCAAACGGCATGTCTTTTATTGTACTTGATGGGGACGGGAGACGGCTGTACTGGCTTGAGACTTATGCGGATATCGTGTCAGGGCGTCTGGGCGGATATCGGCTGGGAATTGATGTGGGTTCTGTCCTGGAACAGAATGACAAATATACGATACAGAAAAAATATGATACGGAAATCGGACTGAATTATCTGGAAATGTGGGGAATGCTGGATAAAGGATTTGCTTTTATTCTGAGAATCAATATTGAAAGTATCAGAGAAAGTGTCAGCATTGCAAATGAGTTTATCAAATATATCTGTCTGGCGGGAATTGTGCTGACAGCCATTATTGTGCAGTTTATTACACGCAAGGTGACAAAGCCGATCAGTGAGCTGACTGAGCTGTCAAAACGCATGGCGGAGCTTGACTTTGAAGCAAAGTATACTGGCGGCGGAGAGGACGAGATCGGCCAGCTGGGAGAACATTTCAACCAGATGTCAGAAAAACTGGAGAGAGCGTATTCAGAACTTCTGACGGCAAATAACGAGCTGCAGAAGGATATTGAACGCAAGGAACAGATTGATGACATGAGAAAGGAGTTCCTCTCCAACGTATCCCACGAGCTGAAAACGCCGATTGCTTTGATTCAGGGATACGCAGAGGGACTGCAGGAATGTATCAATGATGATGCGGAGAGTCGGGAATTTTACTGTGAGGTGATCATGGATGAGGCATCCAGGATGAACGGTCTTGTCCAGAAGCTTCTGACGCTGAATCAGCTGGAATTTGGAAATGATCAGGTTGTTATGGAACGTTTTGATATTATGGATCTGATCCGAAACAAGGTGCAGTCAGTATCCATACTTGCCCAGCAGAAAGAGGCACATATTATCTTTCACGATGAAGGCTCTGTATTTGTCTGGGGTGACGAATTTAAAGTGGAAGAGGTACTGACAAACTATCTGAGTAATGCGCTGAATCATGTCAGTGGTGACCACAGGATTGAGATTTCTGTGCGACCGTATGAAACATCAGCTGCAGATCCAGGTGACAGTTCGGCTGATTCGGACAGAAATCTGAGGGAGAATACAACCGTGCGTATCAGCGTGTTTAACACAGGTGAACAGATACCTGAAGAGGATATCGATCTGATCTGGGACAAGTTTTATAAAGTTGACAAAGCCAGGACGCGTGAATATGGAGGCAGCGGTGTTGGTCTGTCTATTGTGAAAGCGATTATGGAGTCTTTCCATCAGCAGTACGGAGTTCTGAACAGAGAGGATGGTGTGGAGTTCTGGTTTGAGCTCCAGAACGGTGATTCCATGACCTGCTGTGAGAAGGATTTGCCGGAAATTACGGAGAATGTAGAGGCATAGAAAGGAAAGCTGGGAGAAATGAGTGATGTGATAGTTGTGGGGGGCGGTGCTGCCGGAATGATGGCAGCTGTAGCTGCGGCCGATCGGGGACATACTGTACGGCTGTATGAAAAAAATGAGAAGCTGGGCAAAAAGCTTTATATTACAGGAAAAGGGAGATGCAATCTGACGAACAACTGTGACGTGGAAGCACTTCTTCAGGCAGTCTGTGTGAACCGCAAGTTTTTGTACAGTGCATTTTACGGTTTCACCAGCCAGGATACAATCCGGTTCTTTGAACAGGAGGGCATGAAGACGAAGACGGAACGTGGAAACCGTGTTTTTCCCGTGTCCGATCATTCTTCGGACGTTATTGGGGCTCTGACGCGCAGGCTGAAGAAAAGTGGTGTCCAAATCAACCTGAACACTGAGGTCGCGGAGGTGGTGACATCAGAAGCATCCTGCAGGGACGAACAGGAGGTTTTATCAGATGATAGCAATCGTGACAAAAAAACGTTGCTGCATGACAAACGTGCAGTCGGCGTGAAACTGAAAAGCGGAGCATTTATTCAGGCAGACGATGTGATTGTGGCTACAGGTGGTTTTTCTTACAGGACTACCGGATCAACCGGAGACGGGTATCGCTTTGCTGAGAGGACAGGACATGCGGTCACAGAACTGTCCCCGTCTCTCGTTCCGATGACGACGGCAGAGGGATGGGCCCAGATGATGCAGGGACTTTCTCTGCGCAACGTGGAGGTTTCGATTTTTGATGGCAGGAAAGAGCTGTACCGTGAGTTCGGCGAGATGATGTTTACGCATTTTGGAGTTACCGGTCCGCTGATTCTGACTGCCAGCTGTCATATTCAGAAGAAGCTGAAAGAACATCCTCTTCAGCTCTTTATTGATCTGAAGCCTGCACTGACTGAGGAACAGCTGGATGCACGTATCCTGCGGGAATTTGAAGCCTCCAAAAATAAACAGTTTAAGAATGTGCTCGGAACACTGTTTCCGGCAAAACTGATTCCCGTTATGGTTGAACGGAGCCAGATTCCGGCAGAAAAAGCGGTACATGATATTTCCAGGGAAGAAAGAAAAGCACTTGTGATGCTGACAAAGCATTTTTCATTGACATTGACGGGACTGCGTGATTATAATGAAGCAATCATCACGCGCGGAGGTGTCAGTGTAAAAGACATTAATCCGGCAACAATGGAGTCCAGGAAGGTAAAGGGACTGTATTTTGCCGGGGAGGTGCTTGATCTGGATGCAGTGACCGGAGGCTATAATCTTCAGATTGCGTGGGCAACGGGACATGCGGCAGGCAGCTCTGCAAAGTGAGAAATACCTGTGGCAAATGAGAATGACTGGGAGGAATACTATGAGTTTTAATATAGCAATCGACGGACCGGCGGGAGCCGGAAAGAGTACCATAGCAAAAAGGGCGGCAAAGGAGCTTTCTTTTATTTATGTGGATACAGGTGCCATGTACCGTTCCATTGCCCTTGGTCTGCTTCGCAGACAGACGGATATTTCGGATGAAACAGCATTGCTTCATGCATTGGAAGAGATCGAAGTGAGTATCGGGTACGAGGACGGAGAGCAGCAGGTATATCTGAACGGGGAGAATGTGTCGGGGCTCATACGCACCGAGGAGGTCAGTGCCATGGCCAGCCGCTCGTCCGCCATACCCCAGGTACGCCATAAACTGACAGATCTCCAGAGAAACCTGGCGGCGAAAGAAAATGTTCTGATGGATGGAAGAGACATTGGTACGATGATTCTCCCGGATGCGCAGCTGAAGATCTATCTGACAGCCAGTGTACAGACAAGGGCCAGAAGACGTTTCCTTGAGCAGACGGAAAAAGGCATGAGCTGCAGCCTGGAGGAGATAGAAAAGGATATTGAAGAGCGGGATTACCGGGATATGCACAGGGAGACGGCACCCCTTTGCCAGGCTGAAGATGCAGTGCTTGTAGATTCCTCGGAAATGACCATTCAGGACGTTGTGGATCGGATCACAGCGCTTGCAAGAGAACGGATGTGAGAGGAATGGAAGTGATTGTTGCCAGGACGGCTGGTTTCTGCTTTGGCGTAAAGCGCGCGGTTGAGCAGGTGTACCGTCAGATAGAAGAGGGTGTAAAGCCGATTTATACATACGGACCGATTATTCACAATGAAGAGGTGGTTCGTGAGCTGGAGGAAAAGGGGGTCCGGATCATCTCTGACGAAAAGGAGCTACTGCAGATTTCAGAGGGAACAGTCATTATACGTTCTCACGGAGTTTCGGAGCGCATTTATCGTATCATTGAAGAAAAAGGGCTTCATATGGTGGATGCCACCTGCCCCTTTGTCAAAAAGATTCACAGAATTGTGCAGAAGCACAGTGAACAGGGAGAATCCGTCATCATCATTGGAAATGACGGACATCCT
>SFEV01000031.1 GCA_004557975.1 Lachnospiraceae bacterium | reverse complement strand
ATCGTTGTAAATAAAGAAGAGCTTGAAGAACTGCTGCGTGAGCTTCGCATGAAGACACCGGACGAGATCAAGCGTTATCAGAAGATCATCAGCAATAAGGACGCAATTCTTGAGGACGCACAGACGAAGGCGGACAATATTATTGCTGAGGCACAGGCACAGGCACAGAAGATCGTCAGCGAGAGTGAAGTGATGCAGGTTGCCCTGCAGCAGTCCAATCAGCTGATTGAGCAGACGAACGCACAGGCCCAGGAGATCCTCGATAAGGCGACAGAAGATTCCAACAACATCCGTATGAGTGCAATCCATTACACCGATGAGATGCTGGAAAATCTGGAGAAGATCATGAGCCATACGATTGATGCTGCCGGAACGAAATACAACAACTTCATCAATTCCATCCAGTCCTGCTATGATATCGTGAGCAAGAACCGCATGGAGCTGAATCCGCAGGCTGCTCCGTCAAGCTATGCGACAGCGCCCTCAGAGGAAGAGGAAGCCGAATAAGGGGCGAAAGAAAACAGAACAGACAGACAGAATGATACTGAGCAGGGTAATGATTACCCTGCTTTTTATATACTGAAAAAACAGACTTCTGTCCATGCGTGCGATTCCTGCAGTCTGAGCCAGGGCTGACAGGCCGCCAAAGGCACCTGCCATGGAGAGCAGAATATATTTCGCCGGAAGAGACAGACTTGAGGCGCAGATCAGTCGGACACCGTTTGTGATCTCAATTCCGGAGAGCAGGATGAGCGAAGAAAAACGGGAGACAGGAAAGCTGCAGATTCCGGAAAAAACATGTGTGACGGCGCCGCTCAGGATACAGAACAGTACAATATAAGCGCCGAGCTTTACTGTGCTTCGGATGGTGTCATAGATACAGTCATCTATTATGGAAAAAATATTGCCATCTGACGGTGCGGCAAAATCATTTCCGGGGGAAGAGACAGTGTTCTGGCGGCGAAAAGAAATGGAGGTCAGCAGTCCATACAGCAGCGCCGCGCCGGAGATATTGATCAGGAGAGGAAGACCGAGAGCGGGACATCCCATCTGGTCGGCAGCGATGTAGGAGAGAATGAAGCCGGGACTCAGATTATTTACAAAACCGTACAGAAACTGTGCCTCCCGGCGGCTGATGTTGTTCTGGCGCAGAAGATCTCCGGTGAGCTTGGCTCCCATGGGGAAGCCGCAGAAAAATCCGCCAAGGATGGCAAAAGTTCCGCAGTCTGAACAGCCAAACAGAAAGCGCAGCGGACGGTACAGGGCAGCAGGCAGCGTTTCTGGCAGATCAAGCTGCAGAAACAGGGAGGACAGCAGCATAAAAGGAAACAGAACAGGGAGGACGGAGCGGTACCACAGGATCAGACCATCCCTGGCAGACTGCAGTGCCCATCCGGGAGCGGCAAGCAGGTAAAGAAAGGCAATTGCCAGAAGGATAGTACATATCTTTTTCATAAAAACTCCTTTGAGGGCGGGAAATATGAGACTGTCATCTTCGAACCGGCAGCCATCTCCGGGCCTGTGGAAAAGATTCTCTGTATTTTATGAGATCTGATCAGAAGATAGAACATGCTTCTACTTTGAAGACGAATCGGATATATTGAATAAAAACGGTAAATATCATGAGGAAGTATGTTGAATATGCCGCGTTTGTGCTGTTCCTTTCTTTCATTACGGTTCAGCTTTCATCGGTGATGTATCAGAGAGCGGCTGCCGGTATGCTGTCACAGCTTTCACCGGAGTCAGACCGGTTTCGTGAAATGAAATTCTCCGCACGTTTTCTGGAACATCTTGTGGAGATGGAGGAACAGTCCGGTATGCGTGCCGGGGAGATACTTACGATTCTGCTGCCGCACAGGACGGAGGGATTTCTGACATTTCCTGATACATATTCGACGGAAGCCATGCTGAAATGGAAGCAGCTGATGCTGAAATACAACACCGGAGGATACGAGGAGTTCTGCAGTATATACGGGGCAGTGTTTGACGATCTCGCCTGCTTTCCGGTGGATGAGCCGGGCATGGTATTCGAAAATTCATGGATGTTTGAGAGGAATTACGGCGGCCGGCGCGGACATGAAGGCACTGATCTGATGCCTCCCGAGAATGTTCCGGATCATTACCGGATCCGATCCATGACAGATGGCACTGTGGAAAATGTGGGCTGGCTTCCCAGGGGAGGATACAGGATCGGAATCAGGAGCCCGTCAGGCGGATACTTTTATTACGCCCATCTCTCTTCCTACAGTACAGACTACAAAAAAGGTGACACAGTGGCGGCGGGGGAGGTGCTGGGACTGATGGGAGACACGGGATACGGTGAGGAGGGAACGAGAGGAAAATTTGATGTGCATCTGCACCTGGGTATTTATGTCCGGACACAGCACAGCGATGAACTCAGCATAAATCCGTACTGGGTGCTGAAATATCTGCAGATTCGCATGCAAAAAGCCTGAGATTGTCGACACAATCTTACAAAAGGCTTCGTTGCAAATTTAACAATAGTATGTTAGAATAATCCTATTTAAAAAACAGGAGTGTTAACATGGAAATACAATTATGGCGTGAGATCCTGACTCCGTATGATATGGCAGTCAAGGAGCTTATCGTAAAGTTTGAGCATCTTATTTACGAACACCGCAGCCGCGGCCTGTATTCTCCGATTGAGCAGGTGACGGGGCGGGTAAAGACGGTCGCCAGCATCCTGGATAAGGCACAGAAGAAAAACATACCGATAGATCAGATTGAGGAGCAGTTTGTGGATCTGGCAGGCGTACGGATTATCTGCCAGTTTGTCGAGGATATTCAGAAAGTTGTGGAAATTATCCGGCGCCGTACCGATATGGAGATTATCCGGGAGCGTGATTACATCAATCACATGAAGGACAGCGGATACCGCAGCTATCATATCATTGTGAACTATGAGGTGCAGTCGCTTTCCGGAAGCAGAAAGATCAAGGTCGAAATCCAGATCCGGACCCTTGCCATGAATTTCTGGTCGACAATTGAGCATTCTCTGCAGTATAAATATAAACAGAGTATACCCGATCATATCAGCGAGAAGCTGATGAATGCCGCCAATGCAATTATTTCTCTGGACAATGAGATGTCTTATGTGCGCAGCGAGATCATGGATGCGCAGAATTCGTTCCAGATCCACGCAAGGATCGTTTCAGATATTCTGAACAATATCCAGAATCTGTACCGGATTGCAAACAAGAGAGAGGTTCTGAAGATTCAGGATGAATTTTACCGGATTTATGAGCTGAATGATATTGACCAGCTGAAGCGGTTCAGCCGGGAGCTGGACTGTATTGCCGAGGGATACCGGGCACAGTCAATCAGCGCGGAGGAATAGAGGTTGTGTGCATATGGCATATGCGAATCCGGAGAAATTGATACATAGTAAGATCTGAAAAGGGCTTTACAATATACAGGAAGAAAGAGTACACATTCGATATGGTGAATTTACCGGTGGAATTTACAGAGCGCATGAAGCGTCAGCTGGGAGAAGAATATGAGCAGTTCCTCTCGTGCTATGAGGCGGAGGAATATGCGGGGCTTCGTGTGAATACGGGAAAAATAACGGTGGAGGAGTTTCTTGCTCTGACACCGTTTGAGCTGATTCCGGTTCCGTGGACGGAAAACGGATTTTATTACCGGAAAGAGGATGGTGTGACGAAGCATCCTCATTATTTTGCAGGACTTTATTACATTCAGGAACCGAGCGCCATGCTGCCGTCGTCGAGGCTTCCGGTCTCAGGCGGCGATACGGTTCTTGATCTGTGTGCGGCTCCAGGCGGAAAGGCCACGGAGCTTTCTTCGCGTCTTGGTAGAACAGGACTTCTCGTCGCGAACGATGCGAGCCCCAGCCGTGCCAAGGCGCTGTACAAAAATCTTACGATATGGGGAAGCACAAACTGCTGTATTACAGGTGAGACACCGCAGAAGCTTCTGCAGGCCTTCGGATGTTACTTTGACAGAATCCTGGTGGATGCACCGTGCTCCGGAGAGGGAATGTTCCGCAAGGATCCCGGGCTGATTGCAGACTGGGAACAGAGGGGACCGCGGTACTATTGTGCGCTCCAGAAGGAGATTCTCGACTGTGCTGTGCAGATGCTTAAGCCTGGAGGAATGCTGGTTTACTCCACATGCACTTTCTCCGAGGAGGAGGATGAAGATGTCGTTGCGTGGATTCTTGAGAAATATCCGTCTCTTGTTCTGAAAAAGCCGGAATGGGCGGAGGGATTTGTCAGCGGAAGAACACCGTGTGAAAAGACCATCCGGCTCTGGCCTCATAAGATCAGAGGCGAGGGGCATTTTCTTGCTCTGCTTGAAAAAAAGATGACGGGGGAGCGTTCAGGCTGTGATGATTCGTCAGCACGTACGGAGAAAACATCGAATCAGGCTCAGATTCCGCCGGAGGTACTTGAATTCCTGAAACTGATTCCGGAAGAACTCTGGAAGAATTGCATTTACCGCCAGAACGGGGAACAGTGTCTGATTCTTCCGCCGTACCGGCTGCCTGCGAGGCTGCGCTATCTGCTGACCGGTCTGGACGCCGGTACATGGAAAAAGGGCAGATTTGAGCCGTCCCAGCAGCTTGCCATGGTGCTGAAAAAAGGAGATTTCCCCTTTGTACTTGATCTGCCACCGGATGACCAGCGCATTCTCCGCTATCTGAAGGGAGAGACAGTGATGCTTACGGAAGAAGAGGATGCCCGGCTTCTGACAGGACAGAAAAGAAAGATGGGCTGGGTTTTGATCTGTACAGACGGATACGGCCTTGGCTGGGGGAAATATGCCGGCGGCAGTATCAAGAATAAATATTATCCCGGTTGGAGATTACAGTAGATGGATTTGATGAGGTTGGATAAATATCTTGCCCTGGCGGGCGGCTGTACGCGCAGTGAAGCAAAGAAAATGCTGAGAACCGGCGCGGTGACGGTGGACGGGAAAGTGGAGAAGCGCCCGGAATGTAAAATAGATACAGAAAAGAACAGAGTCTGTCTTGGCGGAAAAAATCTGGAATGGCAGCCGTTTCTTGCGCTGATGTTTCATAAGCCGGCCGGGTGTATTACGGCTACCAGTGACCGCAGCCAGAGGACAGTTATGGACTATATATCTCATGAGAGAAAGGGTGAGCTGTTTCCGGTCGGGAGACTGGATGCAGATACGGAAGGCCTTCTGCTGATGCTCAATGACGGGGATATGGCACACAGGATGCTTTCTCCGAAGCGCCACGTGGATAAGACGTACTATGTACGCGTGGAGGGACGTGTGACCCGGGAGGATGCGGAGGCATTTGCACAGGGAGTTGACATCGGAGAGAAAAATCCGACGCTTCCTGCAAAACTAGTCATTTTAAACAGCGGTGATCTCTCAGAGGTGGAGCTTACGATCTGCGAAGGGAAATTTCACCAGGTGAAGCGCATGTTTGCAGCGAGAGGAAAGCATGTAAGCTATCTGAAACGGATTTCCATGGCGGGAATTGACCTGGATGAATCACTCTCTCCCGGACAGTGGAGAGAGCTGACAGAAGAGGAAAAAGAGAGGCTGTGGTCATCATGCTGAAGAAGAAGAAAGCGGTCATTTTTGATCTGGATGGTACGCTGATGGATTCCATGTGGATGTGGACCGATATTGATATTGCATATCTTGGAAGATACGGCTATGAGCTGCCGGAGGATCTTCAGAAGGCGATAGAGGGAATGGGATTTACGGAGACGGCACAGTATTTTAAGAAGCGTTTTTCCATCCCCGACCCGGTGGAGAAGATCAAGGAAGACTGGAATCAGATGGCTTTTGACATGTATGCCAACCGTGTGCGCATGAAGCCGGGCGCGTTCCGGTTTCTGAGTGAAATCCGTTCCCGGGGAATGAAAACGGCGATTGCCAGCAGCAACAGCAGGGAGCTGATTATGGCATGTCTTGACGGAAATGGTATTGCGGACAGCTTTGACTGTATTATGACATCCTGTGATGTCGCACACGGAAAGCCGTCACCGGATATTTATCTGAGCACTGCCCGGGTGTGCGGTGTTATGCCGCAGGAATGCCTTGTTTTTGAGGATGTACCCATGGGGATCCTTGCAGGCCGCAATGCCGGAATGGAGGTGTGCGCTGTGGAAGATGCCCATGCATCCGGTCAGCGTGATACGATTCGTTCTCTAGCCCAGTACTATATCAGAAGCTATGATGAGATATTAAATGAGACGTATGAGGTACTTATATGAACAGAGAATTTTTATCGATGACAAAGCAGGAACTGCAGTCGCGGGGGATTGAGCAGCCGGATTTTGTCTATGTGACGGGAGATGCGTATGTGGATCATCCTTCTTTCGGGCATGCGGTCATCAGCAGAGTGCTGGAAGCACACGGCTACACGGTAGGTATTCTTGCTCAGCCGGACTGGAGGGTGACAGAGAGTGTCATGGCTCTTGGCAGGCCAAGGCTCGGCTTCCTGGTGACATCAGGAAATATGGATTCTATGGTGAATCATTATTCTGTCTCAAAAAAGCGCAGGCAGAAGGACGCATATACACCGGGCGGTGAGATGGGAAAGCGCCCTGACTACGCTGCGGTTGTCTACTGCAACCTGATCCGCCAGGCATACCGGGATGTGCCGATCATTGTCGGCGGAATTGAAGCCAGCCTGCGAAGACTGGCACATTACGATTACTGGTCAGACTCGCTGAAACGTTCCGTGCTGATGGATTGCGGTGCTGACCTGATCTCCTATGGAATGGGGGAGAGGTCCATCGTAGAAATTGCTGATGCTTTGAATGCCGGTATGTCTGTAAAAGACATTACATTTGTGGAGGGCACCTGTTACAGGACGAAACAGCTTGAGAATGTATATGATTTCGAGCTGCTTCCTTCGTACGAGGAGCTTTGCAGGGATAAGACAAACTATGCGAAGAGCTTTTATATTCAGTACTGCAATACGGATCCCTTTGCGGGCCACCGTCTGGTGGAGCCTTACGGAAACGTCTATGTGGTACAGAATCCCGCTGCAAAGCCGCTTTCCACACAGGAGATGGATGACATTTACGGCCTTCCCTTCTGCAGGACGTATCATCCGTCCTATGAGGCAGCAGGCGGAATTCCGGCGATTGAAGAAGTGAAATTCAGCCTTGTCAGCAACAGAGGCTGTTTTGGAGGCTGCAATTTCTGTGCCCTGACGTTTCATCAAGGACGGATTATACAGACACGCAGCCATGAATCCATTCTTGCTGAGGCTGAAGAAATGACACAGGACAAGGATTTCAAAGGATATATTCATGATGTCGGGGGACCGACTGCAAATTTCCGGCATCCATCCTGCAAGAAGCAGCTGACACGCGGCGTTTGCAAAGACCGGCAGTGTCTGTTCCCGAAGCCCTGCAGGAATCTCAGAGTGGATCATTCGGATTACGTGGAGCTTCTCCGTAAGCTGCGCAGTCTGCCACGGGTTAAAAAAGTATTTATCCGTTCGGGCATCCGTTTTGATTATCTGATGGCCGACAGGTCGGATCTGTTTTTCCGTGAACTGGTCAGATATCATATCAGCGGGCAGCTTAAAGTTGCGCCGGAACACGTTTCTGACCGTGTTCTGGACATGATGGGCAAGCCGCGCCATGAGGTATACCGCAGTTTTACGGAGGCGTACAGGCGCATGAACGATTCCTGCCATATGAATCAGTTCCTGGTACCGTATCTGATGTCCTCCCATCCGGGCTGCTCCATGAAAGAGGCAGTGGAGCTGGCCTGCTATCTTCGCGACCTTCACTATATGCCTGAGCAGGTACAGGATTTTTACCCGACTCCGTCGACGATCTCCACCTGCATGTACTATACAGGACTTGATCCGCGCACCATGCAGCCGGTGTATGTGGAGAAGAATCCGCATTATAAGGCGATGCAGAGGGCGCTGATTCAGTACCGGAAACCGAACAACTATGCGCTGGTGGAGGAGGCCCTCCGTGTGGCCGGGCGTCAGGATCTGATCGGCTACGGGCCTCAGTGCCTGATACGTCCGAGGCAGAATGAATCCGGAAGATACAGCCCGGGAAAAGGAAATGCTGACAGAAGCAAGGCTGGCGGATACAGTGCAGGCAGAGGCAATACAGGAAAAAATACTGCCAGAAAGAAAAAGACGATTCGCAATATTCATAAAAAGAAACAGTGAAATGGACGGAGGGTGACGCTTGTGAAGAAAGTCAGAAAAGGAAATTTCGGTTATATCAGCTACGAGAAGAAGAAGCGGCTGCTTGTGACAGTCGGCCTGTTTCTGATTCCTCTGGCCATTTATGTGTCCGGTTATCTGTATCATGGGACAACAAAAAATCTGCTGACAGTTGTTGCGATTGTCGGCTGTCTTCCTGCTTGCAAGTCTACGGTGGGTGTGATCATGATGATGATGCAGAAGCCGATGAAAAAGGAGCTCTATGAGCAGGCAAAAAAAGCTCATGGAAATCTGACGGGCGGCTATGAGCTTGTCATGACAGCGTATGAGCATACAACGCCGGTCAATGCGATTATTGTCTGCGGCGATCAGATCGTCGGATATACACCGGACGGAAAGGCAGATCCGGCATATCTGGAAAAGCATATCAGCAGGATTATGGCGGCGAATGGTTATACGTCGGTTCATGTAAAGATTATGAAAGAGTTCAGACAGTATCTGCAGAGAGTTTCTGCGATCTGTGAGCGCCAGGATCATTACCGGGAAGGAATTGTGTTTACGCCGGACGAGAGATATCCGGAGCTTTCCAGAGATGAGCTGATCTATCATACACTGCTTGCAATCTCTCTGTGACGGTACTGAACAGATACCACAGGAAAAAGACGGGATAACGCTATGAAAATGATAACCGTGTCCGCAAATGAAGCGGGACAGAGAATTGATAAATTACTGGCAAAATATTTGCGGGAGGCTCCCAGAAGCTTCCTGTATAAAATGATGCGAAAAAAGAACATTACACTGAACGGGAAAAAGGTGCAGGGAAGTGAGATTCTTCAGGAGGGTGATGCGATCCGGCTGTTTTTCTCGGAGGATACGCTGCAGAAATTCGAGGGAAAAGCTGTTCAGGTACAGATGATTCCGAAGGTCCGGCTGTCTGTGATTTATGAGGATGAGCATATTCTTCTGATCAATAAGCCTGCAGGCATGCTCTCGCAGAAGTCGCAGCCCCGGGATGTCTCTCTGGTGGAGTATGTCATTTCGTATCTTCTGGAAAATGGAAGCATTACGGAGGAGACGCTGAAGAGTTTCCGCCCCGCCGTCTGCAACCGCCTTGACCGGAACACCAGCGGGCTGGTGATTGCCGGAAAGAGTCTTGCGGGACTGCAGACCATGAGCAGTCTGCTGAAGGATCGTTCCATGAAAAAGTATTATCGCTGCATTGTGAAAGGTACCATGCAGGGCAGCCGCCATCTGAAGGGGTATCTTGTGAAGGATGAGAAGACCAACACGGTACAGATTCAGCAAACGCCCCATGGTGATGCAAAAATGATTGAGACAGAATACCGGGTACTGGCAGGGAAGGACGGGCTTTCGCTTCTGGAAGTGCATCTGATTACGGGACGCAGCCATCAGATCCGCGCACATCTGGCATCCATCGGACATCCGGTGCTCGGTGATGTGAAGTACGGAGATCAGCGGCTTAATGAGCGATACAGGCGCTCCCATCAGATTACGTGTCAGCTGCTTCATGCGTACAGGCTGGAGCTGCCCGTGATAGATGGAAAGCTTGACGGGCTTTCGGAAAAAGTGTTCTGTGCTCCGATGCCGGGGCTGTACAGAGAGCTTGTGCCCTTTGATGAGTAGAAAAGAGCGCTGTATACCGGATGTTTCGTTTGTGCACCGGAATCAGGAGACAGAGGAGCGGACTGTTTGGATATGAAGTAAAAACGGGAGAGGGATAGATCATGGCAACGTGGAATACAAGAGGGCTGAGAGGCTCCACACTGGAAGAGCTGATCAACCGAACCAATGAGATGTATCTGGAAAAGGGACTTGCCCTGATCCAGAAAATACCGACTCCGATTACGCCGATCAAGATAGACAAGGAGCAGCGCCATATTACGCTGGCGTACTTTGAGCAGAAAAGTACGGTGGACTATATCGGGGTCGTGCAGGGGATTCCGGTCTGTTTTGATGCAAAGGAATGCACAAGTGATACGTTTGCTCTTCAGAACATTCACCCTCACCAGGTTGCATTTATGGAGCAGTTTGAAAGGCAGGGCGGGATTTCCTTTCTCGTTCTGTTTTTCAGTGCGAGAAATGAGCTCTTCTACCTGCCGTTTGGGGATATGATGAAATTCTGGAACAGAGCGAAGGAAGGCGGAAGGAAAAGCTTCCGGTATATGGAGCTGGATCAGAACTACTATATTCAGCCGAAAAACGGACTTCTGGTGCCGTATCTCGAAGCGCTTCAGAGGGATTTGGATTCCAGGGATTGACAAGACAGGAAGAATTGCGTATAATTTGATAATCTGATTTTCTGTGCTAATGAATTAGCACGTTAATTCGTAAAAGCGTTTGCCGTTTTTTATCGTGCGGCAAAAAAGGAGAGACAATATGCAGAAAATATTACATACACCGGAGGGAGTGCGTGATATTTACAGCGGAGAATGCGAACAGAAGCTTGCATTGCAGGGACAGCTGCATCGTGTGATGAAATCATACGGTTACCGCGATATCGAGACGCCCACCTTTGAATTTTTCGATGTGTTCAGCAAAGAGATCGGAACGATACCCTCTCGGGAGCTGTACAAGTTTTTTGACCGGGAGGGCAATACGCTCGTTCTCCGACCGGACTTTACGCCCTCCATCGCGCGCGCTGCTTCCAAATATTTTCTGAACGAAAATATGGCGATCCGTCTGACGTACCTTGGCAATACGTTTATCAACAGCTCCAGCTATCAGGGCAGACCAAAGGAAACGACACAGATCGGCGGTGAACTGATCGGAGATGACAGCGCAGATGCCGATGCGGAGATCATTGCCCTTGTGATTCAGATGCTTCTGGCTTCCGGGCTTCGGGAATTTCAGATCAGTGTGGGACACGTCGGATTTTTCCAGGCGCTGGCTGATGAGGCAGGCTTCGATGAACAGACTGTTATGGAGCTTAAGGAGCTGATCAAAAACAGGAACACTTTTGGCGTGGAAAAGCTGCTGGCCGGCCTGGAGCTCAGTGATTCTGTGAAAAAGCCGCTTCAGGCGCTGACGGGACTGTTCGGCACGGCGGAGGTGATTGACCGGGCGGAAGCGCTTACGGACAATCCGAAGGCACTGGAGGTGCTGGAAAGGCTGCGTGCAATCTGGAGGACACTTGAGCTTTACGGAGTGGAGAAGTACGTCTCCTTTGATTTCGGAATGCTCAGCAGATATATGTATTATACAGGGATTATCTTCCGCGGTTATACGTTCGGGACGGGAGATGCCATCGTAAAGGGTGGACGGTACGACGATCTCCTCGGACATTTTGGAAAGGATGCTCCGGCTGTGGGTTTTGTGGCTGTGATTGACCAGCTTCAGAGCGCTCTTTCCCGCCAGGGAATCAAACAGGATATCCCGGGAAGCCACTGCATGATCATTTATGAGAGTGAGAAGCAGGAGGAGGCGATCCGGAAGGCATCAGAGCTCCGCGCCAAGGGAATTGATGTGGAGCTGGTGCGTATTACGAAGAACCGCACCAGGGAGGACTGCAGAAATTATGCAAAGGCGGCAGACTGTGTGCTGGTGGTGGAGCTGTAGCAGACGGAAAGGAGTCAATATGGAGGCAGAGACAAGATATCTGACATTTGCGCTCACAAAAGGGCGTCTCGCAAAGCAGACGCTGGAGCTTTTTGAAAAGGTCGGTATCACTTGCGAGGAGATGAAGGACACGGGTTCCAGGAAGCTGATCTTTGTCAACGAGGAGCTGAAGCTGAAGTTTTTCCTCGCAAAAGGTCCTGATGTGCCGACTTACGTAGAATATGGGGCGGCAGATATCGGGGTAGTCGGACGTGATACGATTATGGAAGAGGGACGTAAGCTTTATGAGGTGCTGGATCTCGGCTTTGGCAGATGCAGGATGTGTGTCTGCGGTCCGGAATCCGCCCGGGGACTGTTAAAGAGTCAGGAGCGCATCCGCGTTGCGACCAAATATCCGCATATCGCGAAGGATTACTTTTACAATCAGAAAAACCAGACGGTGGAGATTATCAAGCTGAACGGATCCATTGAGCTTGCTCCCATTGTGGGACTCTCTGAGGTGATTGTCGACATCGTGGAGACGGGCTCCACACTCAGGGAAAACGGGCTTGTGGTTCTTGAAGAGGTATGTCCTCTGTCTGCCCGTGTCGTGGTGAATCCGGTGAGTATGCGGATGGAAAACGAGCGGATTACCCAGCTTCTTACGAAGCTGAATATATGCATGCAGGAGGAATGAGCGATGCAGATCGTAACATTGACGAAGGATACAAAGAAAAATATTCTGGACCGGCTTCTGAAGAGAAGTCCGGACAGCTATCCGGAATTTGAAGCGCGTGTTCAGGCAATTATCGACCGTGTAAAAAAGGACGGCGACGAGGCCATTTTCAGTTATACAAAACAGTTTGACGGCGCAGAAATCAACGCACAGAATGTGCGTGTCACAGCGGAGGAGATTGAAGAAGCGTATGAAAAAGTGGACCAGAGCCTGCTGGACGTCATCCGCAAGTCGCTGGTCAACATACGCAGCTACCATGAAAAGCAGCGCCGCTACAGCTGGTTTGACAGCACGGAGAACGGAACGATGCTGGGACAGAAAATCACGCCCCTCGCTGTGGCGGGAGTGTACGTGCCGGGCGGGAAGGCAGTGTATCCCTCCTCTGTTCTGATGAATGTTGTCCCTGCCAAAGTGGCAGGTGTGGGGCGTATTGTCATGACAACGCCTCCGGGACGTGACGGAAAAATACCGCCGTCCACTCTTGTGGCAGCCCATGAGGCCGGTGTGGATGAGATTTACAAGGTAGGAGGAGCTCAGGCCATCGCGGCGCTGGCATTCGGTACAGAGAGCATCCCGAAAGCAGACAAAATAACAGGTCCCGGCAATATATATGTGGCGCTTGCAAAAAAAGCAGTCTGCGGGCGTGTGAGCATCGACTCTGTGGCAGGACCCAGCGAGATCCTTGTCCTTGCGGATGAGACGGCAAATCCCCGGTATGTGGCTGCAGACCTGTTGTCCCAGGCGGAGCATGATGAGATGGCTTCTGCGATTCTGGTGACGACCAGCGAAGCCCTTGCGAAAGCAGTGACGGAGGAGATTGAAGAGTTTCTGAAAACACTGTCGCGGGCGGAGATTATCCGGAAATCCCTGGATCAGTACGGATTTATCCTGCTGGCTGCTTCCATGGAGGAGGCCATCGATGCGGCAAATGAGATCGCATCGGAGCATCTGGAAATTATTGCAGACAATGCGTTTGAAGTAATGATGAAAATCCGCAATGCGGGTGCGATCTTTATCGGCCCCCACAGCAGTGAACCTCTCGGCGATTACTTTGCGGGTCCGAACCATGTGTTGCCGACCAACGGAACGGCGAAATTCTATTCCGCACTTTCCGTCGATGACTTCATCAAGAAATCCAGCATTGTGTACTATTCACGGGAGGCTCTTGAGCCGATTCACCGGGATATCATTGCGTTTGCCGAGGCGGAGCGTCTGACGGCACACGCCAATTCCATAAAGGTTCGTTTTGAATAACAGATGACAGATGGCTGCGGCAGGAGGAATCCGGCAGCCGGAATGGAGGATACGATGGACAGAACGGCAGAGATTGTGCGCAACACGAAAGAGACACAGATCAGACTGAAGCTGAATCTTGACGGAAAGGGAATATCTGATATAAACACCGGTGTCGGTTTTTTTGATCATATGCTGGAGGGATTTGCACGGCATGGGCTGTTTGACCTGGAGGTTCGGGTGACCGGAGACCTGCATGTGGACTGCCATCATACGATTGAGGATACGGGAATTGTGCTGGGCAGTGCCATACGGGAAGCAGCGGGGGACAAAGCGGGCATCAGGCGTTACGGCAGCAGAGTTCTCCCCATGGATGAGGTGCTTGTACTGTGTGCTCTTGATCTGTCCGGCAGGCCTTACTACAGTTCAGACGTGGTATTTCCTGTGGAGCGGATCGGAGCGATGGATACGGAGATGGTGAGAGAATTCTTTTATGCTGTTTCCTATTCGGCAGCCATGAATCTGCATTTTAAAATGCTGACCGGCGGCAACGGCCACCATATGGCAGAAGGTATGTTCAAAGCATTTGCGAAGGCTCTGGATGAGGCAGTCAGCTTCGATGAGCGGATTACCGGTGTCCTTTCCACGAAAGGTGCACTGTAGGGCTAAGAGAGGTCGAGAATATGAAAAAGGAATTGATTGTACCCATATTTCTGAAGGAAAGAGCTGCTCTTTGCGGTCTGGCTGACGGGACTGTGTATGACTGCGGTGACGCGGTAAAGCTTGCACAGCACTACAGCAATCATGGAGCTGACAGTATTTTGCTGTTCGATCTGTCACAGGGAGATGCACAGCACGATGCATCCATCGGAACGATTAAGGAGATTGCATCAGCGGTTGATATTCCTGTGTATGGCGGAGGGAATATCCGCCGTATGGAGGATGTCAAAAAGCTGATTTACGCAGGATGCCGGAAGGTGTTCCTGAATTATTCGAAGGAGGCAAATATTGCGCTGACCCGGGAAGTCTCGGACCGATTCGGGAAAGAGAAGATTCTTGCCTGTGTGCGCAGCATCCAGGAGCTTCAGGAGGCTGTGAACCATACGGAGAAGCTTGGAGGCCTGGTGATTCTGGAGGATCATGCTGCCGGAATGTACATGGAGCATGCGGGAGAAATGGAATCATGTACTCTTCCGGAGTGTGTCGTGTTTCCGGAAGATGGTTCCCGGCTGACAGTGGAATCGCTGCTTGGGAGCGAGCGGATCACAGGGGCTGCGTGCAGGGAATTTATGAGTCCGGGCTGTGATCTGATGGAGCGCAAGCATGAGCTGCATGCCCTCGGAATAGATGTGAATACGTACGAATCCGAGCTTTCCTGGGAAGAACTGAAAAAGAACGGTGACGGTCTGCTGCCGGTGGTGGTGCAGGACTACAAAACGCAGGAAGTGCTGATGGTTGCTTATATGAATCAGGAAGCTTTTGATATGACGGTTCGTTCGGGACGAATGACGTACTGGAGCCGCAGCCGTCAGGAACTCTGGATCAAGGGGCTGACCTCCGGACATTTCCAGTACGTAAAAGAACTGTGTATTGACTGCGACAATGACACGCTTCTGGCAAAGGTGCTGCAGGTGGGAGCTGCGTGCCATACAGGCAACAGGAGCTGTTTTTACCGTACAATTCTGAAAAAAGAGTATGATGAGACAAATCCCCTTAAGGTCTTTGAAGATGTATTTGCGGTGATTGAGGACCGGAAAGTGCATCCGAAGGAAGGTTCCTATACAAATTATCTGTTTGATAAGGGAATTGACAAGATACTGAAAAAGGTGGGTGAGGAGGCGACAGAGATTGTCATTGCCGCCAAGAATCCTGACCCTGAAGAGATCAAATATGAAATTTCAGATTTTCTGTATCACGTCATGGTTCTGATGGCAGAACGGGGCGTGACATGGACCGATATCACAAAGGAGCTTGCAAGGCGTTGATGCCTGCAGGCTCTTTTCCTTTTATCATTATTAAATGAAGATCCATTATCAACTAAAATTTGTAAAAGATCATAAAAGATATGAAAAAAGTGCGTGACATTTCATGTGATATATGATATAATTCCAGTAATAAATCTTTTGAGCGCCATTCGGCGTTTCAATCCTTGAAGTGTGGTTACACATTTCGTTCCTTTCAGGCGGAGAGATCCGTGTAAGTAATTCATGTGCAGTATCTTTATTTCCAGGACAGTGCCGCAGCAGTGCGGCGAACACAGTATGCGGGGTGCAGACAGGACAAAAGATGGTTCTGAAAAAGTGAGGTGATGCTTTTGGCCGAAGCAGTTTCCTGACCTTTTAGAGGACAGGATATACAATCAGAAAATCAGAGGTAACTGTTCAGGACAGGCCGAATCACTTGCTGATGAGGCCGTAAGGACATGAATCAGATGTGAGCAAATACTGAACAGATACAATCATAGACAGAAAGGAAAACAGATGAGGAATAAACTGTTATTATTCGTTTTTTTTGCCTGCCTTGTTTTGGGAGGTTCTGTTTCCGTAACATACGCATATCTGACGGGATGGGATTTCGCAGGGAATGATCTCAGTGTGACGGAAAATGAAATACATATTGAAGAGAAATTTGAGCCTCCCGATGATCCCGGGCCTGGTACTGTCATTACCAAAAGTCCCTGTATCGTCAACGATTCCACTATTCCGGTTTATGTGAGAGCTTCCGTCCGGTTCAGCAATTCTGAAGCGGAATCATTCTGTATGCCTCTCGATATCAGCAGCAGGTGGCAGAAAAATGAAGATGGATACTATTATTATGACACTTCACTGTCTCCGGGAGAAAGGACAGTACCAATGTTTGAGACAATTTCAATTAAAGAAGAGATTGCTGCGGAAGATCTGGTACCCTTCGATGTGCTTGTCTACGCTGAATCTGTACAGTGCTTTGACAGTACAATGGAGGAGGCATGGAGCATGGCAGCACCTGGTCTGGAAAAGCAGAGAGGAGTGAAGCGATGAAAAAAAGACATGTCATATCTGCCGCAGCAGTACTGCTGGCATGCAGCTGTGCTTCATCGCTGTCATATATGAATGATAGTGCGCGTGCCGTCAATGAGTTCACCTTTGTCGGAGAAAACGGTCTTGCGGCGATTCTCACAGAGCCGGAATGGAATCCGCAGCGCGGACTGCTTATTGTGCCGAATACCGTTATTCCGAAAGATCCGCAGGTGACGAATATCTCTGAAGCGGATCTCGATGAGCTGGTGGCACTGCGTCTGGAATTTATCTATACCGACACATGCCCTGAAGTCAGAAAGCGGGGCATGGTTCTGGAAAAGCAGGATATGGAATACGTTTCGGAGGTTTTTCAGATTGATTACAATTCAGATTCGGAGGGCGACTGGGTGCGCTTTGATGGAGAAGACGGGACAGAACCGGTACAGCATTTTTATTACAGCCACATTCTGAAGAGAAATCTTCCTGCCCGGGGAGATACGACGATACCGCTGTTTACCCGGCTTACAGTAGATCCGTCTGTTGATAATGAGCAGTTTTCACATATCCAGAAGATAGGAGGATTTGACATCAGGATCAGCGGACACGTGCTACAGCATATGCAGGGAGAGGTACAGTTCGGGCTGGATTCCGGAAAATCTGCATACGAATCCGGACTGTTTACGTTCGATCTGGACGGCAGCAATGATGCGGAGAATGCAAAGGAAGAAAAGAAGGATATACGGGGATTAACAACAGAAAATGTGAGGTGACAGAATGAAAAAATCTGGAAGAAGAGCCGCTTTGCTGCTTCTGTCGATGGTTTCTGTGACAGGCGTCATCAAAGGTACAATGGCTTATTTTACGGATACGGAGACAAAGGTAAATGTATTTACAATGGGGGATCTTGATCTGGGACTTACGGAGCCGGAGTGGGACCCTGACCCGGAAGGCGGGAGTTCAGACGGTTCTGATATGTATCCGGGATACACGGTATACAAAAATCCGACAATCAAGAACATCACATCTGACAAAAATGGTGCAGAGCCATGTTATGCAAGAATCAGGATCAATATAAGAACACACAGCGGTGAGGCTGTGAAGGATGAGCGTGTTCTTGAAATGATCTCACAGATGATATACTTTGACGGGACATTCACCGGGACGTACGACAAAAAGGGAAGTGCTTCCGGTCTGATAGAGGGGCGCAGTCCAGGATACAGCCTGAAAGATCTGGAAAAATATCATCATATCAATCCGATTTTTGTGAAGGATGAAAAACGGTCTCTTCCATCATCGCCTGTATACAACTATATGGGAACGGAAAAGGACGGGATTCTTGATATCGGAGAGGAGGCGACACTGTTTACAACGATCGTTATTCCGACAGACTGGAATCAGACACACCTTTCTGCGCTGGGAGATTTCAGACTGGATATTGAAGCAGAATGTATCCAGTGCAGCGGCTTTACAGACCAGGAAGCAGCTTTCTGTGCCCTGGATGAAGAAGCATCCGGCGCCGGATTACTTCAACGGGAAAACAATTGAATAAAGACAGGGGGCATATTACGGAATGAAGAAATTTTGGAAGCTGTTTCGTGCCGGAATGATTGCTCTGGCTGTTGCGTCTGCTCTGGCCGGTTCAGTGCTTGCTTACTGGGAGGTATCCGGCACGGCAGTAAATGTTCTGACCATGTCTTCGTACAGGACGGAAATTGTCGAAGAATATGAGATTCCGGAGCACGTCAGTCCTGGAACCTCTGCAGATAAGAAGGTTCATGTGAAAAACAGCGGAACAGTTGATGTGCTGATCAGGGTAAAAATAAAAAAGGTATTTGGAACACGGCAGGCGGATGGAACTCTGAAGGAAGACCCGTCCCTTGATCCGGAACTGATACAGATTACCTGCAACGGGAATTACTGGAAATATCACGATGGCTTCTGGTATTACACGGAAGTCCTTACTGCCGGTAAGACTACAAAAGAACCTCTGTTTGACCATTATACAGTATCGGAAAAAGCAGGTAATGCCTGTAAAGGAAAAGAAGCGGAGATCATTGTGACGATGGAAAGTATTCAGGCAGAGGGCGATGCCGTGGGACTGTGGGGAATTGATAAGACATTGCTGGGAATACAGTATACACCGGAAACAGAGCAGGAAAACACGTTTGTTGTTTTTGGAGGAAGACAGCAGGGCTTTACGTTTGATCCGAAGAGCGGGGATCTTTTTGCAAACTTCAAGAATCTTCTGCCAGGATGCGCCAGAACACAGAAAATTATGATTCGGAATGCATCAGATGGGGAGACTGAGTTTTTCCTGCGGGCAGAGCCTGTATCACAGGAACAGATGAGCAGTCAGCAGAGAAAGCTGGTGGAACAGATGCTTTCTGAGTATGCGGTGATTACGGTAAAACAGGGAAAAAATGTATTGTATCACGGACCTGCCGACGGGAATCTCTCTGGAAAAGGTCAGAATATGAGCCGTGACATCAGCCTTGGGAAAATCGAAAAAAATGGAAAAAACTCTCTGACAGTCACAATTTCTTTAAGCCATGAAATGGATAATGAGCTGCAGGCGCTCACCGGAAAAGTTAAATGGATATTCTCTGCAGAGGGACAGGAAAGTACTGGCACAGTCAGTGCGTCGATTCCGAAGACGGGAGACACGACGGATTTTTCGGCAGCAGTTGCCTCTTTTGTGTTCAGTATACTGCTTTTCTGCTTCGCATGCAGGGCGAAAAGACGGAGCGCATGATGACAGACGGAAGAAAAAGTACAGGTGTGCTTGTTTTCCCGGTAAAGATGGCAGGCTTTGTATATATCACCATATTGCTGCTGCTTGCAGTGCCGTCTGCCTTTGGATACCGCAGATATGCAGTAACATCCGGCAGTATGGTTCCGGAGCTTCCGGTGGGAGGCTGCATCTATGTAAGACATGAGGCCTCTGAAAAAATCTGTGAAGGAGATATTATTACATACCGCCTGAAGGATTCTGATGCGGTGGTGACACACCGCGTGACGGAGCGTATGAAATATGGAGGCTCAGAGGTGTGCTTCAGAACGAAGGGAGATGCGAACTCCAAACCGGATGCAGGGACTGTATCTTACAGACAGATTCTCGGAACAGTGCGTTTCTGTATTCCGTTTGCAGGGTATTTTCTGATGGCGCAGAACAGCAGGTATGTAAAGCTTGGAGAGCTGAGCCTGCTGTTGGCTGTGCTTCTGACGGATGGATTCCTTCGAGAGCGGGCAACTGTGAAATCCGGCATGGCAGGGAAAAAGAAAAAATCCGGCATGGCAGGAAAAAAGAAAAAATACAGCAAAGGATAAAGGAGAAGAAGTCCGGCAAAAAGCAGAAAGATAGCAGAAAGATAAAAGTATGGCAGAAAATCTAACAAAAAGGAGGCAGAAAATCAGATGAAAAAACTTGGTACGGTACTGATCCCGGCGGTGGCACTTCTTATGCTGTGCGGCCTGTCTGTGGGATTTACTGCCGCATATCTCAGCTCTGACCCGGGAACGGCAGTCAATGTCATCACAGTCGGATCTGTAGATATCCGGCTTGAGGAACCGTCCTGGGATCCGGAAAAAGCACAGGAGCTACATCCGCGGGAACAGACGGCGAAGGATCCTCTGATCGTAAACACAGGAGAAAATCCGGCAAGAGTTTTCCTCGAGATTCGTGTACCTGTGAAGGATCTTGCTCTGGTTTCGGATGACGGGAAAAAGATGGAACCGAAAATATGCAGATTATTTACTTATACGGCGGAGGAAAAATACTGGGAACTGATTCATGAGGAAGTAAAGGGAGGAACTGCAAATCAGGTCTTTGCATACCGGCGAATACTGAATCCGGGAGAAAAAACAGAACCGCTGTTCACAACGGTATCTGTCGCAAATTATCTGGAAGGAAGTGTTGATCCGGAAGAGAAGTTTACGATTGGGATTACCGCGAAAGCGATTCAGGATGGCGTAGAAACCAGAGATCATACTTCAGAACAGATCTATGAAGAACTGCTTCGCCAGACCGGAGACACAGACAGTACTCTGAATGAAGCAGAATCGGAAGACCGAGGGGCAGGAGAAGATCAAGTGAAAGATCAGGGAGCAGTCATTGGAGAACAGGGGGAAACAGAATTTGAAAAACAGTAAACATTTCAGACGGGCATCCGTGCTGTTCATTTCCGGTGCGATGCTCCTGAGTACTTTTCAGAACTGCCAGTATCAGCTGCCGCACGTATCAGCAGAGGAGTATGGTGTGGAAGAATATAGTCAGCATACAGGCGGAGACAGTGTACAGACCGGAAGTGGAGAACCGGATGGTTTGTCCGAAAATGCAGCAGACGCAGCAGACGGAACCGAAAGCAAGGAAAACATCACAGTCGGAATTGCTTCAGAAGATGTATCCGGAAACACAGAAGCTAAGGGCTCGGAAAGCGGGGACGATTCTGAATGTGCGACAGGGAATGGAGATACTGCAGAAACTATATCCGGCAGCGGGGATGACACAAATGCAGAGAATGGGACGGGAGAATCGTCCGAAAGCGATGATCATGGAGACTCAGAAAAGGAAACAGGAGAATCATCCGAACATGGAACAGGCGCTGTGAATGGAGACGGAGAAAATCCGGATTCAGAGGAGGAATCCGACTATCAGTCCGGAAGTGAAGACATCTCAGGGAATGAATCCGACCATCTGACCGGAAGTGAAGATATCTCAGGAAATGAATCTGAAGACATAGACAATGCAGATTCAGATAATGAGAATAATCCGGGAGCCATATCCGGGGCGGAAAGTGCGGATACAGAAACCGGGAACATGTCAGGCAATATCGGCAGTGACGGTCAGAACTTCGAAGAGGAATCCGGAGACGAAGAGATTTCGGAAGGAGATCTGGAGCCTGTATCGGAGAATCCCACGGAAGAAATCGAGACTGAGGAGGCAGCAGAAAAGAAAAGCTGCATATGGCAAAGTGAAAACAGTGAGCTGGAGATTGAGGTGAAAAAGACAGATGGGACAGCTTTTCCACAGGATACAGTTCTGGAAGTTCTGATGCCGGAAGACTTGTTTGCGGGAGAGGAGAATCCTGTGTTATCTGAAAATGTTTACCGCGACAGATGCATTGCTGCCGCTGCTAAGTGTCTGGCAGAGCAGTACTGCAGAAATACGGATAATAAAGAAAGGACAGAAGAAGAAATCGATCTGCTCCGGGAAGTATACAGAGAATCCTTTATTTCATTTCTCTTTTGTGAAATTCGCCTGTATGATCCGGAAGGACGGCTGATGACAGATGATCTGGATCTGACGCTTTGGGTGAATGACGCAGAGCTGGCGGGCTCTGTTATAAATGGCAGCGCAGAGACAGAACTGTTTTCTCTGGATGGAGATCGCGCAGAACCGCACGTGTCTGTATTTCCCCATGAAAATGTTTCCTGTTCCGTTTCCGGCAGTAAGCTCTGTGTTCAATTTGGCGGATACGGAGAAATGGGTATCGGGCTTGCCATACTGGACAGAAGCCGGATAAATGATGAAGCTCTGACACAGGAGACTGCTGTATGGGAAGCTGAAGAGCTTTTGGTCGCAGAAAATTACGGAATCAGCCTGCTTGCCGGATATAGTCCACCGGGAACAATTGCTTCCGCAGAAGGGAGTGGATACACGCCGGTAAACGTCGGAGACCGCAGATATGCCAGCAGGTTCAGTGAGATTCAGAGAAACAGTTCCTCTTCTGTCATTCCCTGGGATACCAGCGGAGGGCACGTGACTCAGGGCAGCAGAGTAAACTCCGGCGGACAGACGTATACGTATTTTGTCCCGAAAGATGATACTGCAAAAGGGAAATTCGGTTTCCGTGTCACAAATGTAGCGTATAACCGTGAGGAAAAATGCGCGGTGGATATGAATATTACGGTTGTCGGATACAACAATTATACGTATTCTTCGGCAGGGAACAAAATAGAAGGTGTGTATCCGTGTGTGGGCTATACACCGAAAGGTGGTATTGCATATCAGCCTTTTCTTCCGGCAATCCGTCTCAAATGTGATCTGCTGAGATCCGGAACAGACACGCCGGTTGCAGGCAGCTACCGCTTTACGATGACAGATATTGACGCGGGACAGATTTACGGGCTGACATTATTTGACGGAGCAATAGAAGGCAAATACTGTACGACCAGTACGGTCATTCATACAGGAATAAGAAGTCTGTCAGACGGAAAGGATTATTATATGATGTACGCGCCGGATATTGCGTCATCTGAGACAAACGTAAACCATGCGATTTCCTACGAAGTGAGCGGAATGAGCAGCTTTGGACTGTTTATTGATTCTGAAAAACGTTCCGGAACTGTAGGAGGCTATTCAGGCAATGCAATCAGGGGAGCGTATGACGATGTGAAGGACGGAGTATGGAATTATGGGACAGAAGAAGCTCCCGGTGCATTGATGGGCTGGGATTCCTGGGCATTTGGTCCGCCGGAGATCAGTCCTGTCATGAAATATGTCAGCAATGATCAGGCTGCCTGGACTGATTCAAATGAGCTTCCGTCTGTCAGGTCGGACTTCTGGTATCAGCTTGAGGTATATGTCCCGGAGATGAGCGGATATTCGTTTCAGCAGTTCTTTCTGCGTGATCAGCTTCCGTCCGGCGTCGAATTCGCTGGTGATGTCTCTGTCATAAAGGTTGAGACAGGAGAGGATGCCGGACAGTATTTCCAGGTTTCCGGTGACAGTGATCTTATATTTGCCTGTACAGGCTTGCCCGGTTTTTTGGGATATACGTATCAGATACGCTTTCGCGTCAGAATGAATCCGGAGAAAATACAGCCCTCAGTCAGTGGAACGACTGCATACTATTCAGTAAAAAATACGGCCGCTTTATATTACCAGACAAATGCAGATGCTGCTGCGCTGTGTACAGTTTCCAATGAAGTATATACGTCAGCCGTGTCGCAAAGACCCCAGCCAGAGAAACCGGACAAGAAAATCAATGTGAACGGCAGCTTTACGGACAGCCAGGAGTATGCAGACCGGGAAGCGGAAATTACATTCACAGTCCGGCAGAAGATACCGGCGTGTGAACCGTGCTGGTATATGGACAGCTTTACATTTCAGGATCAGCTTGAAAAATGTCTGGAGCTTGTATCAGTGTCAGCAGGAATGGAGCAGTCTCCCGGCAGCGCTGTGTTTACGGCAGATCAGAGCGGTGTGACGAAAAACGGATGGACATTTACAAAAAGCGGACAGAATATCAGTCTGAAAAACTCATCGGATATTCTGCCGGGCTATTTTGATGGCAATACGGTATATCGTATGGACATAGTAGTCAGAATCAGAGAAGAATATGATCTGTCCGGATATTATGCTTCCACGGGAGCGGGAAAAACCATGGCGGTCATACCGAATACTGCCTCAACAGTATTCTCCTGGGGAAGTGAGAACTTTACACAGAATACAAATCAGGTGAAAGTCATGGTTGGTGAGGTCTTTGGTACAGTGGAGCTTACAAAGAAGAATGCTCTGACAGGTGAACACGTTCCGGATGCCGGATTTACTCTGTATCAGTGGGACGGGTCGTCATGGGGCACAGTATGTGAATTCTCCTATAATCGTGAGACAAAATCATACCGTGCACCTCAGAAAATCTATAAAAACAAAAAGAATCAGGGAAAGTTCCGCATTGTGGAGAGCAAAACGCCGCAGGGATATGTCGGGAGCTGGACGAAAGAATTTGTAATGGACGGGACACCGGGATCAGAGCAGAAGCTTACGTATCAGGCTGTCAATGAAATGGCAACTGGTACGGTCACTGTAAAGAAAACGTCAGAAGAAGGCAATGGCCTGAATGGTGCTGTTTATGAAATATTCGCAAAAGAGCAAATCGTTTCTCCGCAGGGAAAGGTTCTGACGGAGGCGGGGATGAAAGTGGCTGTGCTGACAACAGGAGCGGATGGCACTGCAGTTTCCGGTGCACTTTATCCCGGAGTCTATGAGGTCAGAGAAGCAAAGCCGCCGCAGGGGTACAGTCTGAATAAAGAACCTCAGACAGTCAGAATTGTGTATGTTGATAAAAATTCCGGTGCGTCAAGAGAGCAGGCTGTATTCAAAAACAGACAGACACTGGTGTATCTCTGCAAAGTGTCATCACTTGCAGAGGGCGAAAAACAGAAGCTTCCGATCAAAGGTGTTTCATTTGCAGTCTGGGAAAAACAAAATGGCACGGTTGAGACAGCAGACAGGTACGTGACAGACGGCAATGGAATGATTGAACTGAAGGGATATTTGCCCGGAACATACTGTTATAAAGAAATGTCTGTGCCGGATGGTTATGTGATGGACACGGAGATACACGAGTTTACCATTGATCAGTACGGTTACTGTGACAAAGAGGATGCCCGCAGGATTGAGGTGGAAAATGCATTTATCTGCGCGTCGTTTGCTAAAAAGGACAAGGCCACAGGAGAATACGTAGCCGGAGCAAAACTGAAGCTGACAGACCAGAACGGGAAGACAGTTGATACATGGATTTCGGAGAAAAAGCCTCACACAATCAACAGAATTGCAGCGGGTGTATATACGCTGGAAGAGATCAGTGCACCGGACGGATATAAAAAGGCTGATCCGATTGAGGTGATGATCAGGCCCGTCAGCACGGTACAGTCTTTTGAAATTCTGAATATAAAATATGTTTCCATCACGCTGACGAAGTCTGTCCTGACTCAGGAAATTGTCTGGAAGCACGGAAATCCTGTATTCACGTTCTGCGTGGAAGGTAAGGATCTGGACGGGGATTATCACATCTATTATGATACCGTTGAGTTTACTCAGGATGGCAGCACAACGGCGGAGACGATGGAGAATACTGCAGTCTTCAGAGTACCGGCAGGAAATTACACGGCGTACGAGATGAATGTGATTCGCTATCGCCTGTGGAAAATTGACGGGGTGTCCAATGGAAGCGTAAGCGGACCTGCAGTCATTTTCGGACTGGCGAAAAATCAGAACGGAGCCGCTGTATTTCATAACAGAAAAACATCAGATGACGGACTGAGTGATACAGCTTTTTTGCGGAACACGATAATCAATGAAAATGAAGCAAGCCGTGAGAAATAGCTGAGGTTTTCTTTGCTCATATATATGACCTGTGATATAATACAGTCAGCAGGAAAATAAAGAATTGATAGGACCAGGAGGGGGAATACAGGTGAAAAAGATAAAATTTGTTATGGGACTGCTGTGTACACTGCTGACTGTGCCGGTTTTTGGAAGCGGAGTGAAGGCTGCATTTGAGCCGACGGTGGAGGCTTCCTATAATACGGCAGTACAGGGACAGGATGCTCTGGACGGTCTGGATGTATCAGTAAAAGAGATAACGGTAAACGGGACAACCAACGTATCTGCTGAAAAAGATGTGACGATCCTGGTATCCGGGATCAGGGGCAGCCGTCTGCAGGCCGATATTCAGATTGATACAGATGAAGGAAAGACGGAGAGCTTTTACAGAGACGGCTATTTTTATACAACAGCTTCAGATGGAAAAATAAAGCGGGAGATGGAACGAAGCGATATCTGGGGGATGATTAACTCTCATATCTATATGGATATGACAAGCAATTACCTGAAAATGCTCTGTTCTGAGACTGACAGCTCAGGTACAGTGACGTACCGTTTTGCAGCAACAGAAGAATCTCTCGGAGATTACTCCAGAAAGCTTCTGGAAGGAGCCGGGGAGGATCAGGGCCTTGTGATTGATTCCCTTTACGGTTCCATGCAGACGGACAGTGAAGGTCATATCCTGAACAGGAATCTTCAGCTTATCTATACGGTGACAGGAGGAACAGACTCTGAAACTTTTCTGACACAGTCGGAGGCTGTATTCCGACAGGAGGGTCAGAGCGTGAATGTATCACTGCCGGATCTTTCCGCGTATAAGGAGCAGAAGACGGAAAAGCCGGTGGAGACGATCACACCTCTGGTGCAGACCGTGTATACGACAGAGGATGTGAATGTACGGGCAGCCGGAAATCTGAGCGCGGTAATCCTTGGCGGACTCGGTGCAGGGAGCGGTGTGACGGAGACCGGTTATACGAGTGACGGATGGATTCAGGTTCAGTACAACGGTGCTGTGGGGTACATCTGGGGTGAATATATCAGCACAGAAAAGCCGGTTCTGACGAAAAAAGGCAGTGGTACCATGTATGCGACTGTCGGTGTCAATATTCGCAGTTCCTATTCTTCAGACAGCGCTGTGATTGGTGTTCTCGAAAAAGGACAGGGCATAGAGATAACGGGAACGACCAGTAACGGATGGGTTCGTGTGAAGTATTATGGAGGCACTGGCTATATTTATAATGAATATCTGTCATGGTCGGAGCCGGTGGCTGAAAGCTATGTCAAGAATGGATGCATGAGCGGTACGGTAAAGGATGCTTCTTACGGCAGTCTGACTATCGAGCGGGACGACGGTTTGGGGACGGCAATGTTCAATACGGTGTATGCTGTCATGAATTTGAAGGATACTATCTGTACAGGTGACTGGGTGGAGATTTTCTATTATGGATCAGGAACACCTTATACGGCGTCACAGGTGAATAATTATACACGCCATACAGGCAGTGTCTCTGCCAGGAGTGTGTCTGTTGAGGGAGTCGTCGCAAAGCTTTCTCCGGATTGGATGGAAGTGACATGTTCTGATGGCATATACAGGACATTCAGTCTTTCTAATACGGATTTTGAGATGCCCGATGCTCTCTATGAAGGAAAATATGTGATTGTAAGCTGGATGTCTTCCACAAACGGAAGTGAGACGAGAAATATTGATGCGCTTCGTGTAAGGGGAGCATAGACGAAAATGAATAAGCGCTCAGTAGGAGCAGAATATGAACGAAAGGCGGCAGATTATCTCGTTCGTGCCGGCTATCGTCTGCTGGAACGAAATTACAGGTGCAGAGCGGGCGAAATTGATCTGATCGCGATGCACGGAGAGTATCTTGTTTTTGTGGAGGTCAAATACAGGGCAGACACGGGAAGAGGATACGGATCCGAGGCGGTTGATGACAGGAAGCAGAAGCGGATCAGAAAGGCTGCCCTGTGGTATCTGACAGAACGCCATATTACGATGGAACAGCCATGCAGGTTTGATGTGATTTCGTTTACGGCAGATGAAACAGAGCTGATCCAGAATGCTTTTATGTAAAAAATCCGGACAGTGAAAAAGTACAGATTCAGGGAGGTAGAATAAAATGCAGAAGCTTGTCCGCAGTGGTGGGAAAAAGACTTTACAGGAAAACTGGGAAAACGGAGTGCTTTATTTTACATTCCCTTCGCTGGAAGCACAGAAAGATTTTGTTCATGGCTTCAGCAGCAGGATCGGAGGCGTCAGTGAACGTGAATTTGCACAGATGAATCTGAGCTTTTCGCGTGGCGATGACTCTTCACATGTGATGGAGAATTACAGACGGATTGCAGCAGCTGTTGGATTTGATGACAGGAGTATCGTGTGCTCACACCAGACGCATACGAATCATGTGCGAATGGTGACTGCTGAAGATTGCGGGAAAGGGTATCTGCGGGACCGTGATTACACGGATGTGGATGGGCTGGTGACAAATGTTCCGGGAGTGGTACTGACCACATTTTATGCAGACTGTGTTCCATTGTATTTTATTGATCCCGTACACCGTGCGGCGGGGCTGTCGCATTCCGGATGGAGGGGAACAGTCAGTGATATAGCCGGTGGAACTGTGAAAATGATGCAGAAAAATTATGGCACAGATCCGGAAGATGTCTGTGCAGCCATCGGTCCCTCAATCTGCCAGGACTGTTATGAGGTCAGTGAGGATGTGATTGACCAGTTCAGAGAAGCTTATCCGGAGAAGCTCTGGATGGGACTGTTTCGAAAGGGAGAACGGGAAGGAAAATATCAGCTCAATCTGTGGGAAGCATGCCGGCAGAATATGCTGCGTGCAGGTATCAGACCGGAACACATCGAGGTGACGGATCTCTGTACCTGCTGCAATCCTGAAATTCTGTTCTCACACCGTGCTTCCTGCGGGAAGCGGGGGAATCTGGCAGCATTTCTTGGCATACGCGGCTGATACCGAAAGTCTGATAGCGGAAGTCTGATACCGAAAGTCTGATACCGAAAGTCTGATACAGTAAAAACAAGGTCCGTCTGTTCACTGGATATCTGTGATCAGGCGGACCTTGCTGAATTTTAATTACGCTTTTCACGCATCGACTGAAGCAGTTCATTGATCTTGCTGGTTGGAGATTCTACTTTGCTCAGTGTAATATCGTGATTGAGATGTTCAATAATCATGGCCAGAAATCTGGTCATGTCAGCTTCTGCATAATAAGGCTTTGTGAACAGTTCGGGATCACGGTAATTCAGGTTTGTTGTCACTACTTTTGTGATAAAACCTTTTTCATAATATTCGTCAAATTTTCTGAAGCCGTCTGTAAAGAGACCGAAAGTCGTACAGACAAAAACACGTTTGGCTTTCCGTTCCTTCAGCTGTTTGGCGACATCCAGTATACTTTCACCGGAAGAAATCATATCATCGACAACAATGACATCCTTGCCTTCGACGGAATCACCGAGAAATTCATGGGCAACGATCGGATTACGCCCATTTACAATAACAGAATAATCACGACGCTTGTAGAACATGCCCATATCAACTCCGAGAATATTGGCAAAATATACAGCACGTCTCATGGCACCTTCATCCGGACTGATTACCATCAGATGATCGTTGTCAATGAAAAAGTCCGGAACAGTATCCACCAGGGCCTTCAGAAACTGATACGTTGGCATAAAAGAGTCAAAACCGCTGAGCGGAATTGCATTCTGTACACGCGGGTCATGTGCATCAAAGGTAATAATATTGGATACGCCCATGTCGACAAGCTCCTGAAGTCCAAGAGAGCAGTCAAGAGATTCGCGTTTGCTGCGTTTGTGCTGTCTGCCTTCATACAGGAACGGCATGACGACATTGATCCTCTTTGCCTTACCGGTAGCAGCAGATATGATACGTTTTAAATCCTGAAAATGATTGTCCGGAGACATGTGATTCTCGTAACCGCAGACAGTATAGGTCAGGCTGTAATTGCAGACATCAACAAGAATATACAGATCAGCTCCCCGAACGGAATCATTAATCTGCCCCTTTCCTTCACCGGTACCAAATCGCGGACAACTGCAGTCCAACAGATAGGAATCGGAAATATATCCCGGGAGGGAGGTAACATTGCTGTCATAGCTGGTATTCTCTTTTCTGGATTTGACAAGCTGCTGATCGACTGCTTTGCCGAATTCGCGGCAGCCTTCCAGTGCAGCAATTTTTAAAGTACCAACAGGCAAAATATGATCCAGTCTGTCATTATTAGACATAGTTATCCTCCAACATTCATTTTTTTACTTGTTTTTTACTCTCAATACGTGGTGAGTATAACATTTTGTATGGTTTGAGTCAAGAATAATGCCCGGTATTCAGCCTTGAAAGGTAAATATATCTTTTAGCCTGCCGATATTATAAAAATGCTTTTTTCACCATTCTGTCTATTTTTGAATGGGTTATCCACATCAATT
>SFEV01000006.1 GCA_004557975.1 Lachnospiraceae bacterium | reverse complement strand
AGCAAAGAAACGCAGCTTACCTGATTCGGGTCAAGCGGATATTCGCAATCCGCTTCGCTACTTGCTCATAACCGAATAACTGCTCCGCAGTTTATCAGATGGGGCTTGCACCCCACCTGATACAAGCAAGTCCCTACCCACCACTTAATGCTCTGCGCATTTGAAGTGGGGGACTTACCTGATTCGGTTAAATTAAGGTAATCTGTAAATCATGGCGGCGGAGAATATACTGCTGCGAAGGTTTGAGGGGGAGAAAACCAATATGAAATTTTACAGGGAAATTTGTCTCGGGGACGGCCGTGTCTGCATACTGAGAAGCGCAGAAGAGCAGGATGCCCCGGCATTGCTTGCATATCTGAAAGAAGTAGCACGGGAGACGCCGTATCTGGTGTCTGAACCGGAAGAGATTACGCTCACGATGGAGCAGGAGAAGGATTTTATTCGTCATCAGGCAGAAGATGAGCGGGCCGCACTGCTTATGGCTGAGATTGACGGAACACACATTGGCAACTGTTCCATGAACCCGGTGGGAAGCAATATCAGGTACCGGCACCGGTGCAGCGTGGCGATTGCTCTTTATCGGCAGTACTGCGGGAGAGGTATCGGGAAAATGATTTTGCGGGAGCTTCTGGCTCTGGCATCATCCTGCGGGTATGAGCAGGCGGAGCTGGAGGTTGTCACGGCGAATGAGAGAGCTGTGCATCTGTATGAGAGCCTGGGCTTCGAAACGTACGGAATGCAGAAACACAGCATGAAATATAAGGATGGAAGCTACGCAGATGAATATTTGATGATGAAAAAGCTTTCCGTGGATGAAGATCCGGATAAAAGATGACAGGAGGGGGAAGCAAAATTATGACAGATCAGAACAGACAGGAAACTCCGGAAAAACGGGATGGACAGGAGACCACGCACAGGCGCCGCGTGCGTTATTCCGGCACTCATCCGAAGAGTTATAAAGAAAAATATAAGGAGCATCAGCCGGAAAAATACGCGGATACGGTTGAGAAGGTGATCCGCAAGGGTGGCACTCCGGCGGGGATGCATATTTCCATCTGCGTAAAGGAGATTCTGGATTTCCTTCAGATCCGGCCGGGGCAGACGGGACTGGATGCTACGCTGGGGTACGGCGGTCATACCAGGGAGATGCTGAAATGCCTGGAAAATCAGGGGCATCTGTATGCACTTGATGTGGATCCGATTGAATCTGCAAAGACGAAGGAGCGTCTTGCACAGCAGGGCTTTGGAGAGGATATTCTCACAGTTCGCCTCCAGAATTTTGCAGATATCGATCTCGTGGCAAAGGAGACAGGAAAAAAGTTTGATTTTATTCTGGCTGACCTCGGTGTGTCATCGATGCAGATTGATAATCCGGACAGGGGATTTTCCTACAAGGCGGAAGGTCCGCTGGATCTCAGAATGAATCCACAGAAGGGAATCAGTGCGGCAGAGAGGCTGAAGGGAATTTCACTGGAGGAGCTCCAGGGAATGCTGGTGGAAAATTCAGACGAACCGTATGCAAAGGAAATCGCCCGGACGATTCTGGGCTGGCAGAAGCGCGGCAGGGCAATCGAGACAACAACGAATCTGAGAGATGCCATTGAAGAGGCGCTGCGTTTTATTCCGGAAAAGGAACGAAAGGAAGCCGTAAAGAAGTCCTGCGCACGGACATTCCAGGCACTGCGTATTGACGTGAACAGCGAGTTTGAGGTGCTGTATACGTTTCTGGAAAAGCTCCCGGAAGTTCTGGCACCTGAAGGCCGTGTCGCGATCCTGACATTCCATTCCGGGGAGGACCGACTTGTGAAGCAGTCCTTCAGGCAGTTTTATAAAGAAGGACTTTACCGGGAAATTTCCAGAGAAGTGATCCGTCCGTCGGCAGAGGAATGCGCGAGAAACAGCCGCGCCAAATCGACGAAAATGAGATGGGCGATCCGGGCGTAGACTAAAAAAAGGGATGCCGCAATTGTATTTCAGAAACATCTGATATAGCTTTGAAGGGATAGATTTGCGGCATCCCGGGAGAAAACCTTAAAATTATTCTTTCAGTTTGCTGACGAAGTCAGACATGACTTCGGAAATTTTGATATTCTGCGGACAGACAGCTTCGCAGCTCCTGCAGCCTACACATGCGTGGGGACGCTTGTTCTCCGGTATTGCGCTCAGGGCCATCGGTGCAATGAAGCCTCCGTCTGTGAAGGTATGCTCGTTATACAGCTTAATCAGTTCCGGAATATTCAGCTCCTGAGGACATTCGCTGGTACAGTAGCGGCATGCGGTACACGGAATACCGTTGACCAGGCTGTGAGCGATATCCAGCAATTCCTTTTTTTCTGCCTCGTCAAGGGGCTTTTCTGTCTCAAAGGTATGAATATTGTCTTTGATCTGCTCGAAGTTTGACATACCGGAAAGTGTCACAGTTACCTCCGGAATAGTCTGCAGGAACCGGAAAGCCCAGGCCGGAACGTTCTCATCCGGGCGCAGTGAATGCAGTCTGTCAGCATGATTTTCGGGAAGCTGTGCAAGCTTTCCGCCGCGCAGAGGCTCCATGACCCATACGGGGATATGGTATTCGTTCAGCAGATCCACCTTTGTTTTTGCGTCCTGGAAGGTCCAGTCGAGATAATTGAGCTGAATCTGACAGAACTCCATATGATCACCGTATGCATCTAGGAAACGTCTCATCGTATCCAGTGTTCCGTGGGTGGAGAAGCCGAGATGGCGAATCCGTCCGTTTTCTTTCTGCTTCATCAGGTACTCGAAAATTCCGTATTTTTCATCCAGATATCCATCGATATTCATTTCACAGACGTTGTGGAACAGATAGAAATCAAAATATTCCACACGGCATTTCTCAAGCTGTTTTTCGAAAATTTCCTCTACCTTGTCCATATTGGAAAGGTCATAGCCCGGAAATTTGGAAGCAAGGTGATAACTGTCACGCGGATATTTTTCCAGCAGTCTGCCGGCTACCAGTTCCGACTGTCCGTTGTGATATCCCCATGCAGTATCAAAATAGTTTACGCCGTGGCTGATGGCGTAATCCACCATTTCTCCTGCGGCAGCTTCGTCGATGATTCCATCCTTCTCATTAAGAAGCGGAAGGCGCATCATTCCAAAGCCGAGAGCAGACAATTTCATATCCTGAAACTGTTTGTAAATCATAAGTATCTCCTCCTTTTAAAACATTGTGTTGAAATAAACCGAATCCTGATCAGCATGCCCGGTCAGTGCCGGGTCAGCAGGCAGTAGATCCGGAATATCATTCCCAGGTCAGAACACCGGTTTTCATGGCCTCATCATACCGTGCAATCTTGTAATCCAGCCGTTCCATCGTATCGCGGATCACCTCCAGCTGAGCCTCCAGATGTTTTCGCTGTTCCAGAAGAAGCTGGCGTCTCGCAGGTATGGTCGAATCACCTTCCTGCATCAGTCTGACGTATTCAATGATCGTCTCTATAGGAAGACCGGCGCTGCGCATGCATTTGACGTGCTCCACCCATCCGCAGTCCTCCTCTGAGTAATCTCGCAGCCCGTTGGAGCCTCTGCGAACGGTGGGAATGACTCCGATGCGCTCATAGTAGCGCAGGGTGTCCGGGGTCAGACCGTACTTTTTGCTGACTTCCGAAATTGTCATGTGTTCCACCTCGATTCGTGTACTTACTTATAGTGTAACACCTGGAGTATACTCCAGGTCAAGCGGAAAATTCACAGTTGCAAAAAAGAGAAAAATGATATAAACATATAGAGAATACATGTCATGGTAACAGAGTCAGCAAAACTATATAAGACGAATCAGGGAGAAATCATGCAGATGGATTGTGAGGAATTGTGGGAACTTATGATACGGCACCAGGGGGAAACATTTTATACGGTGAAGGGTCTGCCGTTTCACTATGAAATACGCGGCGGTGAATTATTTGTGGATCGTCGGGGAAAATCTATAACGAGAGCGACGGTTCTGAAGGCATACAGCAGTGTGCAGGCTGATCCGCAGGGGATTACGGGACCGAAGGCACTGAATGTATTCGGGGCCCCATATATCTGGGCGATTCTGAAAAAATTCGGAATTTGGGGAAACGCGCCGAAATAATTCTTTACCGAATCGGGGATTCATGGTACAGTATTGTTGCTACAGAGGTCATTATACAGTCAAAGGAGAAACTATTTATGGGTGGATTTTTTGGAGTTGCTTCAAAAAATAATTGTACATTGGAACTGTTTTACGGAGTTGATTATCATTCACACCTCGGCACCAGGCGGGGCGGTATGGCGGTTTGCGGAGAGCGGGGATTCCAGCGGGCGATTCATAATATTGAGAATTCTCCGTTTCGTACGAAGTTTGAGCGCGATGTGGAGGAGATGGAAGGAAATCTCGGTATCGGATGTATTTCCGATTATGAGCCTCAGCCGCTTCTGATCCAGTCACATCTTGGAAGCTTTGCAATTACGACAGTCGGCAAGATCAATAACATGGAAGAACTGCTGAATCGTGTATATGAGAACGGAAATACCCATTTTCAGGAAATGAGCAGCGGTCAGGTAAACGCGACGGAGCTGATTGCTTCGCTGATTTGTAAGAAGGACAGTATCGTGGAAGGCATTCAGTTCGTCCAGGAGATTGTGGATGGTTCCATGACGATACTGCTGATGACGAAGGAAGGACTGTATGCGGCCAGAGACCGCTACGGAAGAACACCTCTGGTGGTCGGCAGGAAAGAGGATGCGTACTGTGTGTCCTTTGAGAGCTTTGCCTACATTAATCTCGGCTATTCAGATTACAAGGAGCTGGGACCGGCGGAGATTGTGTTTATTACGCCGGATGGAGTGAAGACGCTGGTCGAGCCGCGTCAGGAGATGAAAATCTGTTCCTTCCTGTGGGTATATTACGGATACCCGACCTCCTCTTATGAAGGCGTCAATGTAGAGGAGATGAGATATAAATGCGGAGCCATGCTGGCACAGCGGGATAAGGGAAGTGTTACGCCGGATATTGTGGCAGGTGTCCCGGACTCCGGTATCGCACATGCGATCGGATATTCAAATGAAGCCAAGATTCCCTATGCAAGACCGTTTATCAAATATACACCGACGTGGCCGCGCTCTTTTATGCCGACACAGCAGAGCCAGAGAAATCTGATTGCTCGTATGAAGCTGATTCCGGTGAAGGCGCTGATTCAGAATAAAAAGCTGCTTCTGATTGATGATTCTATCGTCCGCGGTACACAGCTTCGTGAGACGACGGAATTCCTGTACCAGAGCGGAGCAAAAGAGGTGCATGTCCGTCCGGCATGTCCGCCGCTTCTTTACGGCTGCAAATATCTGAATTTCTCACGCTCCAAATCAGAGATGGATCTGATTACGAGGAGAGTAATCAAGGACCGCGAGGGAGATGTTTCCCAGGAGGTGCTTGATGATTATGCAGATCCGTGCAGCAAACGGTACGAGGAAATGCTGGAGGCGATCCGCAGGGAGCAGAATTTTACAACGCTGCGTTACCACAGGCTGGATGATCTGGAGAAATCCATCGGTCTGTCACCGTGCAAGCTGTGTACTTACTGTTTCAACGGAAAAGAATAATCTGCTTTGAGGGCATAAGAGACCGTCTGGTGACAGGCGGTCTTTTTTCAGGTATGCAGACTACAGACTGCCGCCGCAGCGCAATGTATGGAGAAAGGAATGTGAGACGGTATGTCAGAAATTAAAATATCCGGGCTGACCTTCGGGTATGAGGGGAGCAGTGAAAACGTATTTGAGAATGTGTCGTTTTCCATTGACACAGACTGGAAGCTTGGATTTATAGGAAGAAACGGAAAGGGGAAGACTACATTTCTGCGCCTTCTGCTGTCGGACACCAAAGGTGGAGGAAGGACAGGCAGAAAAAACAGATCCGGAAATATTCAGAAGAAAACATATGAATACAATAGAAACAAAATACTTTTCTTACACGAAAGAAAATGATATTCTGTAAAAAGGACAGAGCTTTTGACCGGGATGGTCATGGAGAAAGAGCGACGTGGGTAACTGTTCAGGTACTTGACCGAAGCAGTTATTCGGTTATGAGTAAGCAGCGAAGCGGATTAAGAATATCCGCTAGACCAAATACAGACGAGTAAAGACGGAGGTACATTATGGGAAAGAAAGAAAGCGGGGAGCTGACAGACAGAGAGAGACAAAAGAAAGCACTTGCACTTGAAATTATAGAGCGTCTGAAGAAGGAGTATCCGGATGCAGGATGTACACTGGATTACGATCAGGCATGGAAGCTGCTGGTCAGTGTGCGCCTTGCCGCACAGTGTACGGATGCGCGTGTCAATATTATTGTGGAAAAGCTGTATGAAAAATATCCTGATGTGAATGCCCTTGCGGAGGCTGAACCGGAGGAGATTGAGGAGATTGTAAAGCCCTGCGGTCTGGGAAGGAGCAAGGCGCGTGATATCAGCGCCTGCATGCGGATTCTGCGTGATGAGTACGGCGGAAAGGTACCGGAGGATTTTGATGCGCTACTGAAGCTTCCGGGTGTGGGCAGGAAGAGCGCCAACCTGATTATGGGAGATGTGTTCGGCAAACCTGCGATTGTGACAGATACGCATTGCATCCGGCTTACGAACCGGATGGGTCTGGTGGACGGAATAAAGGAACCGAAAAAAGTGGAAATGGCTCTCTGGAGAATTATTCCTCCTGAGGAGGGAAGCGATTTCTGCCACCGTCTCGTCTATCTTGGCAGAGATGTGTGTACAGCGCGGACAAAACCGTACTGTGACAGGTGCTGCCTTGCGGATATCTGCGCAAAATGCGGTGTATGATAAATAAGTTCGGGCAGACGTTACATAATGGCTGTTCCGGATAGTGTGCAGGATAAGAAAGGACTGGAAGTTCTGGATAGTGTGCAGAAAAAGGGGATTAGGAGATATGGATTTTGTACTGGAAAAAAGTGGACAGGAGTATGCATATGGATTTTCTGAGCTCCTGACAGAGCGGGGATATTCCTGTCAGAGCGGAATCAGTGTGTCAATGGAGTTAAAGCAGGAGGATCGGATCACGGTTCGCTGTGACGGAACATCAGCAGTGATCACAGCAGGCAAAAAAGCATTCCTGTTCCGGGGACTTATGACACTGGTCATGCATGTGGAGAAAAACGCGGAGACGCCTTTTTACCTGGAGGAGGAGACACATTTTGAGCAGAACGGCACGATGCTTGACTGTTCCAGAAACTGTGTCATGAGTCTTCCGGCTGCAAAAGCCTGGATTCGGATGCAGGCTGCTGTGGGAATGAATATTCTGATGCTGTATACGGAGGACACGTATGAGGTACCGGGATATCCGTATTTTGGGGCGCTGCGCGGAAAATATAAAAAAGAAGAGCTTCAGGAGCTGGATCAATATGCACGGAGCTTCGGCATAGATCTGATTCCGTGTATTCAGACGCTGGGCCATCTGCAGCAGCCTTTGCTCTGGGAGTCCATGAGAGGGCTGCGTGACACCGGTGATATTCTTATGGTTGGCAATGAGGAGGTATACCGCTTTATCCGCGCGTGTCTGCAGCAGATTTCCCGGTGCTTTACGACAAAGAAGGTTCATCTGGGCATGGATGAAGCGTGGACACTGGGGCTTGGCAGGTATCTGATCAGGAACGGCTACCGTGACAAGGACAAGATCATGAAAGAGCATCTTGCAAAAGTGATGGAGCTGTGTGAAGAATTTGGCCTGGAACCGATGATCTGGTCTGATATGTATTTCCGCGTCCATTCTGAGACAGAGGACTATTACAATGTGCCCTTTGACACAGATATGAGAACCAGGGAGCTTCCGCCAGAAAAAACTGCTCTTGTGTACTGGGATTATTACCACACAGATGAGGAGTATTACCGTGCATACATCAGACTGCACCGGCAGATCACAGATCACGTCATATTTGCCGGCGGCGGCTGGACGTGGAACGGAACGGTACCCAACCTCAAAGCAGGATATGCAGTGCTGCGTGCCGGACTGAATGCATGCAGAAAGGAACAGGTAAGGGATGTGTTCTGTACACTGTGGGGAGATGACGGAACGGAAACACCGCTTTTCTCAGGGCTGGGACCGGTACTCTTCTGTGCAGAATACGGCTTTGGGACGGTTCCGGAAAAGGAAAGGATCATGGAAAAATACGAATTCCTCACAGGCTGCAGCTTTGAGACGTACTCGGTGATCGGAGATTTTGACATCTGGACGGATGAAGTGCGTCAGGAAAGTCTGAATGCCAATCCATCCAAGAATTTCTTCTATCAGGATGTCATGCTCGGTATATATGACGGTCAGATGGAAGGGGAATGCGTCGGTGATTATTATGCAAAGCTGGCAGAACGCATGCAGGATTCGGCTGCGTGCGCCCGTACAGAGAATATGCATAAAAACGTGGATCTCTGCCTGCAGGAGCAGAGAAATACAGGAAACGGAGCGTCTCAGACTTTGTCATACGGCTTCTGGGGACAGGAGATGAAGCGTATTCTGGAGTATTATCGGGTATGTGCACAGACGCTCTCTCTGAAGGCAGATCTGGGCCTGCGTCTGCGCAGCGCGTATGCGGACGGAGACAGAACAAAAATGCGGAAAATACAGACTGAGGAAATACCGGAGGCCATTCGTCTCGTGGAACTGTGCAGGCAGCTCCGTGAAAAACTCTGGATGGAAGAAGGAAAGATTTTCGGCTGGGAGGTGCTGGATATTCGGTTCCGTGCGCTTGGCGGACGGCTGGAAAGCAGTGCGGGACGTATCGGAAGTTACCTTGACGGAACACTGGACTCTCTCCCGGAGCTGGAGGAGGACCGTCTTCCGGCGCTTCCTTCCAGAACCGGTGAGGAGAGACTTTGCGGTGAATATAATTCCTGGATCAACACGGTTTCCGCTTCTCCTCTTGCATGGGGATGGTTACCGCAGTAAGTGTCAGATGTGATCCGGATCTTGGCTGCTGTCTCCGTCTGTGACACAGAACTGATACATCTCTTCATATGCTTCCAGTTCCGCCTCTGAAGAGGGAAGCGCGGGAATCAGTCCTGTGCAGTCAGTGGAGGAACAGATACTTTTTGAAAAACAGGAATCTGAAAAACCGGTTTTACCGGCATCAGATTCCTGTTTTCTGTTTTCTTTACCGGAATCTTTCTCTGACATGGATTTTCCAGACAGATCTTCATTTCTGTTTGCATTTCTTTTTTTCTGTGCCATGATGTCCTCCTTTTTGTATGGATATTCTGCGCTGATATGGACGGTGAAAATACGTGTTCCGAAAATATGGATGCCCGGAAATAAGGTGTTCGCAGCAAGTATGTGCATTTCAGACCAATATTATACATAAGGCAGCTCCTCGTGTTCTCTTCTGATTTCAGAACAGTCATAAGAAAAACATTTCAGAACAGTTACTAGAAAAACAGGTTGCAAAAACTGGTCGCATATGATATTATAATGCAACATAAGATTTAATAATAAAACATAAGATATATAATAAACATGTAAAGCTAAAATATTTCATCATACATATATTCCTATGCGAAGGAATGGAGGAATGAATTTGTTTGGTACAGTAAAGACAGCGGCGATCTGCGGCATACAGAGCAGGCTGATTTCCGTTGAGGCGGATGTGAGCAGCGGTCTGCCTGGTTTTTCCATGGTGGGTTATCTGGCGTCTGAAGTCCGTGAGGCACAGGACCGGGTGAGAACGGCGCTGCGCAATTCCGGTTTCAGTCTGTCCCCCAGGAAGATTACGGTAAATCTGGCACCGGCTGATATCCGTAAGTCCGGTTCCGGTTTTGATCTTCCGATTGCTGTTGCGGTCATGACGGCGTACGGGATTATCCCACAGGAAGCGATCAACGGTTTCCTCTTTGCAGGAGAGTTGGGACTGGATGGCAGTATACGGGAAATTCACGGAATTCTCGGGATGGTTCTCGAAGCAAAGCACGCAGGTCTTCGTGCATGCGTGATTCCGGAAGCGAATCTGAGAGAAGGAGCAGTAGTAGATGGGATTGAGGTGTATGGAGCGTCACATTTCCTCGAAGTTACGAATCACTTTATTTCGACAGAAACTCTGAAAAAAGTCCATATTAATATAGAAGAAACTCTTTCGGCCAAAAATACAGAGAGAAGTCTTGATTTTGCTGACATTTGTGGGCAGGGAACTGTAAAGAGAGCGGCTGAAATTGCGGCGGCCGGGATGCATAATCTCCTGATCAGCGGCCCTCCCGGTTCAGGGAAGAGCATGATAGCACAGCGAATTCCGTCGATTCTTCCGCCTCTGTCTGTGGAAGAATCCCTGGAAATTTCACAGATACACAGTGTGGCCGGGATTCTTCCAGGGAGCGGGATACTGACAGAGAGGCCATTTCGCATGCCTCATCATACGATTACAGCGGCAGCGCTGACAGGCGGAGGAATCGTACCGAAGCCCGGGGAGATCAGTCTGGCTCACAGGGGAGTGCTGTATCTCGATGAGCTGCCTGAATTTCAGAGAGAGACTCTGGAGATCCTGCGCCAGCCGCTGGAGGAGGGAGAGGTCTGGATTTCCAGAAACGGTGGTCAATACGTGTTTCCGGCTGACTTTATGCTTGTCGCATCACGAAATCCGTGTAAATGCGGGTATTACCCGGATCGACAGAGATGTCGCTGCAGTGAGGGGGAAGTGAGACGGTACCTGCACCGGATCAGCAGGCCGCTTCTGGACCGGATTGACTTGCATGTGGAAGCACAGCAGATGAAGTTTGATGATCTGAAACGGCAGACTCCTCAGGAGAGCAGCCGCAGGATCCGCGAGCGCGTTCTGCGCGCTCATGAGATACAGACGAACAGATACCGGGGCAGCGCTTTCCGTTTTAATTCACAGCTTACATCTTCCGCTCTTGAGACGTACTGTCCGCTCGGGGCACAGGAGGAGCAGAGGATGCGTCATGTCTATGAACAGAAGCAGATGACCGCACGTGCGTATCATCGGATGCTCAAGGTGGCGAGAACTATTGCGGATCTGGACGGGAGCGATCAGATTGAAATGCGTCATCTGAGCGAAGCTGTGTTTTACCGCCCGTCGGAGTTTCTGATGTGAATCCTGTATCGGCTCATGACTCGATGAGAGTACTTAAACGAATCAGGCAAGTCCCCCACTTCAAATGCGCAGATTGACCATGATGCAAAGAAGATATGGTGTGGCTTTGCTGCACAAGAAGGAAGGAGCATTATAAAATGCAGGAGCATATCTGTGAAAATATATCCGCAGAGACGACACCCATCAGCGGGATCATACCTGCCGGTGAGACAACAAGTGCCGGAAAGGCGGCATCCATCAGTGGAATAAGACCCGTCGGAGAGACAACATGTATCGAAAAGACGATATCCAACAGTGGGATAACACCCGGCAGTGAGACAATAAGTGTCAGAGAGATGAGAAGAACCGGAAAAACAGAGGATTCCCCGGTTGTGGCGGATTCCACGGAACAGGACTGGGAGTGGCTTTGCAGCATACCGGGCATCTACCATGCCCATCATGAGCTCCTCCTGCGGTGCTTCGGCAGTCCGGCTGCTGTCAGGGAAGCATCAGAGCGGGAATATAAGCATTTGTATGAGAAGGGCTGCCGGTGGATCAGCCGTGTGGAGCAGTTCAGGAAAAGAATCTCCGTGGAAGAAATCGTGAATGAGAGAATGGAGAAGGGAATACAATTTATCAGCCATGTACATGCCGGATATCCGGAGAGACTGAAAAATATCAGGAACCGGCCCTATGGACTGTTTTACCGTGGCTCTCTTCCGGATGAAAATGTCAGAACTGTAGCAATTGTAGGGGCACGGATGTGTACGCGCAGCGGGAAAGCCATGGCTGAGCTGCTGGCCAGGGAAACGGTTTATGCAGGAGGGCAGGTGATCAGCGGCGCCGCATACGGAATCGACGGTGCGGCTCAGTGGGAGACTGCGGCGCAGGGGGGAAAGAGCTTTGCTGTTCTGGGCTGTGGTGTTGACAGATGCTATCCGGCTGAACACCGGCAGCTTCTGGAGCGCCTGAGGGAGAATGGAGGCGTGATCTCGGAGCTGCCGCCGGGCACGGCGCCGCTGTGCAGCCATTTTCCCATGCGCAACCGGATTATCAGCGGTCTTTCTGACGTTGTTGTGGTAGTGGAGGCCAGGAAGAAAAGCGGCTCTCTGATTACTGCGGAATTTGCAGCAGAGCAGGGACGACAGGTGATGGCTGTTCCGGGACGCCCTGGGGATGAGCTGAGCGGAGGATGTAATGAGCTGATTTCCCAGGGAGCCGGATTAATTTTGTCTGCGGAATCCTTTGCTGAGCTGATTTTTCCGGATTATCGGAAAAAGAAAAAAGAATTTTCAGAAAATTTAGCACTTGCACCCACAGAGAAATTAGTGTATAGTAGTCTCGGTTTGCACCCGAAAAATGTGTGGACACTACAGGAGGAAACGTCTCTTCCTCTGAGCGATCTGAGTGACAGTCTGCTGTCGCTGGAGCTGAGGGGACTTATTATGGAGACGGACCGGAATTATTATATAAAAGTGAAATAGTGATATTTCGTGGGAGGTAGTCGCTATGCCAAAATATCTGGTGATTGTCGAATCACCTGCAAAAGTCAAGACAATAAAAAAATTTCTCGGTCCCAATTACGAAGTGCTCGCGTCTAACGGACACGTGCGCGATCTGCCGAAGAGCCGGATGGGCTTTGATGCGGAGAACGGATTTGAACCGAAGTATATCACAATCAGAGGAAAAGGAGATATTCTTGCTGCTTTGCGTAAGGCAGAAAAAAAAGCAGACAAGGTGTATCTCGCAACGGACCCTGACCGTGAGGGAGAGGCTATATCCTGGCATCTGGCAGAGGCGCTGAAACTTGATCCGAAGAAGCTGAAGAGAATTACATTCAATGAGATTACGAAGAGTGCAGTGAAAGAGTCACTGAAGCATGCACGGCAGATCGATATGGATCTGGTGGATGCACAGCAGACGCGCCGTATGCTTGACCGGATGGTGGGCTACAGGATCAGTCCTCTTCTGTGGCAGAAGGTAAAGCGCGGACTGAGTGCGGGAAGAGTCCAGTCGGTTGCGCTTCGCATTATCGGAGACCGGGAGGATGAGATTAATGCGTTTATTCCGAAGGAGTACTGGACGCTCGATGTGCTGCTGCAGGCTCCTGGGGAAAAGAAACCGCTGCTGGCGCGGTTTACCGGACAGGATAAGAAGATGACGATCGAGTCCAAAGAACAGATGGATGAGATTCTCGCCAGGATCCGTGATGCCAGCTACACAGTAGAGGAAGTCAAAAAGGGAGAACGGACGAAAAAAGCACCGCTGCCCTTCACCACGAGTACGCTGCAGCAGGAAGCGGCCAATGCACTGAATTTCTCGACACAGAAGACCATGCGTCTCGCACAGCAGCTTTACGAAGGAATCGATCTCAAGGGAAATGGTACGGTAGGTCTGATTACCTATCTGCGTACAGATTCCACACGTATCTCAGATGAGGCCGACCAGGCTGCACGGGATTACATCAGCAGTCAGTACGGTGCTGAGTATGCTGCGGAAAAGAGCGAAGCTTCCAGCGGCGGCAAAAAGATTCAGGATGCTCATGAGGCGATCCGTCCGACCGATATCGCCAGGACACCTTTTTCTGTGAAGGATTCTCTTACAAGAGATCAGTTCCGTCTGTATCAGCTGATCTGGAAGCGTTTTGCTGCCAGCAGAATGACACCTGCAAAGTATGAGACAACTGCGGTAAAGATCGGTGCTGCAGGCTATCGCTTCACGGTATCTGCATCACGAATTGTGTTTGACGGTTTCCGCAGCGTCTATACAGAAAGTGATGAGCAGAAAGAAGAAAACAATATCATTACCGGTAAAATAGAGCCAGGTATGACACTGGAGCTTAAGGAGACAGAGCCAAAGCAGCATTTTACACAGCCGCCGGCACATTATACAGAGGCATCCCTCGTCCGTGCACTGGAGGAACAGGGGATCGGACGGCCCAGTACGTATGCTCCGACCATCACTACGATTATTGCCCGCCGTTATGTGGCGAAGGAAAATAAAAATCTCTACATGACGGAACTGGGTGAAGTGGTAAATAACATCATGAAAGAAGCATTTCCTAGTATTGTTGATGTGACTTTCACGGCGAATCTGGAGTCTCTGCTGGATTCCATAGAGGAAGGAACTATTCACTGGAAGACGGTAGTCGAAAACTTCTATCCGGATCTTGACGAGGCAGTGAAAGCTGCAGAAAAAAATCTGGAAAAGGTAACGATTGAAGACGAAGTGTCAGATGTTGTCTGCGAAGAATGCGGACGCAACATGGTGATCAAGTATGGACCGCACGGAAAGTTTCTTGCATGTCCCGGATTCCCGGACTGCCGCAACACAAAGCCGTATCTGGAAAAGACGGGTGTGGCGTGCCCGAAGTGCGGGAAGGACGTGGTAATCCGCAAGACAAAAAAAGGAAGAAAATACTACGGCTGCGAGGCGAATCCGGACTGCGACTTTATGTCATGGCAGAAGCCTGTGGCGCAGAAATGTCCGCAATGCGGCGGATATATGGTGGAAAAAGGAAACAGAATCGTCTGTGCAGATAAAATGTGCGGCTATGTTTGTGGAAAAGCTGATTGATTCCCCAGATACTTTCTGTAAATATGCGCAAATGCACACAATATACGTTGATTTTCTGAAAACTTTGTGCTAAGATAAAAAATAACAAGAAGAAAGGAAAGTATGCATAGGAGGTACGTTATGAGTGTGCAACTGCTGGATAAGACCAGGAAGATTAATCAGCTGTTACATAACAACAATACCAGCAAGGTCGTATTCAATGATATCTGCGATGTTCTTACGGGAATTCTGAACTCGAATATACTCGTAATCAGCCGTAAGGGTAAGGTGCTGGGTGTTGGACTGCGTGACGGTGTTGAGGAGATTAAGGAACTGATCGTTGACAGAGTAGGCGGGTTCATTGATCCAATGCTGAACGAACGGCTTCTTGGAGTCCTTTCCACGAAAGAAAATGTAAATCTCGAAACGCTTGGATTTGTCGGAGAGAATGTAAGAAAATATCAGGCTATTATCAATCCGATTGATATTGCAGGAGAGCGTCTCGGTACCGTTTTCATGTACAAATACGGGAGCCAGTATGAGATTGATGATATCATTCTCAGTGAGTATGGTACGACAGTAGTGGGACTTGAAATGATGCGTTCGGTCAACGAAGAAAATGCGGAGGAGAACCGGAAGATTCAGATCGTGAAGTCCGCCATCAGTACGCTGTCGTTTTCGGAAATGGAAGCAATTATTCATATTTTTGATGAGCTGGACGGAACAGAAGGTATTCTTGTTGCAAGCAAGATTGCAGACAGAGTGGGTATTACCCGTTCTGTGATTGTGAATGCGCTGCGTAAGTTTGAGAGCGCAGGCGTAATTGAATCGAGATCATCCGGAATGAAAGGAACATATATTAAAGTATTGAATGATGTCGTTTTTGACGAGCTGGATGAGATCAGAAAGAGCAAGAATCTCTGATGTGCGCAGGGATGGCTGTCAGGTGACGGAACAGCAAGACTGCTGTAAGAACAGAATTGAAGAAACGTTCATATGTTGAGGTGTCTGCCGGGAGGCAGGCATCTTTTTCTGTTCGGATTCTTTTCTGAAGGACAGTTTCGCAATGAAAACAGGAAATTTCCATGCCCATCTGATAAACTGCGAAGCAGTTACCCGGTTATGGGAAAGCAGCGAAGCGGATTGCGAATATCCACTTGAAACAAAATAAAGAGTATAGGTGAGATAATAAGAGGAAATTAAAGAAAAATAGCTATTTTATTATTATAAATGGAAAAATACGGGAATAAATGAAGTTGCATTATTGACGCATTTTAACTAATATAAGATTGTTCGTTAGCACTCGATTCGGATGAGTGCTAATAAAATCAAAGAGTAAATTACCATCTAAGGAGGAATCAGATATGAAGTTAGTACCGTTGGGAGACAGAGTTGTTCTGAAACAGTTTGAAGCAGAAGAGACAACAAAATCAGGCATCATCCTGACAAGCAAGACACAGGAGAAACCGCTTGAAGCCGAAGTTATCGCTGTAGGACCGGGCGGAATGGTTGACGGAAAAGAAGTTACCATGCAGGTAAAGGTCGGAGATAAGGTTATTTACTCCAAATATGCAGGAAATGAAGTGAAACTTCATGACGAAGAATTTATCGTTGTAAAGCAGAGCGATATCCTTGCAATCGTAGAAGAGTAATTCATTCGGTTGTGAGCAGGCAGCGAAGCGGATTGCGAATAACCGCTTGACAGAGATCAGAAATTCAAAGAGATCAGAAAACAGGAGGCAGATTATTATGGCAAAGGAAATTAAATTCGGAGCTGACGCAAGAGCAGCACTGGAGTGTGGCGTTAACAAGCTTGCAGATACAGTACGTGTGACACTTGGACCGAAAGGAAGAAACGTAGTTCTTGACAAACAGTTCGGTTCACCGCTTATTACAAACGACGGTGTTACAATTGCAAAGGAGATCGAGCTGGAGGATGCTTTTGAGAATATGGGCGCACAGCTGATCAAGGAAGTGGCATCCAAGACAAACGATGTGGCTGGTGACGGTACAACTACAGCTACAGTTCTTGCTCAGGCTATGGTAAATGAAGGAATGAAGAACCTGGCAGCAGGTGCTAACCCGATTGTACTCCGCAAAGGTATGAAGAAAGCAACAGACGCAGCAGTTGAAGCAATCAGATCCATGAGCCAGAAGGTAACAGGCAAAGATCAGATTGCGAGAGTTGCAGCTGTTTCTTCAGGAGATGAGACTGTGGGAGAACTCGTTGCAGACGCTATGGAGAAGGTTTCTCAGGATGGTGTTATCACAATTGAGGAATCCAAGACAATGCAGACAGAGCTGGATCTTGTAGAAGGTATGCAGTTTGACAGAGGTTATATTTCCGCATATATGGCTACAGATATGGAGAAGATGGAAGCAGTTCTGGACGATCCGTTTATTCTGATCACAGACAAGAAGATCAGCAATATCCAGGAAGTTCTGCCGCTGCTTGAGAAGATCGTACAGACAGGAAAGAAGCTGCTGATCATTGCCGAGGACATCGAGGGTGAGGCACTCACAACACTGATCGTCAACAAGCTGCGCGGTACATTCACAGTAGTTGGCGTAAAGGCACCGGGCTATGGCGACAGAAGAAAGGCAATGCTGGAGGATATTGCAATTCTTACAGGCGGCCGTGTTATCTCTGAGGAGGTTGGTCTTGAGCTGAAGGATGCTACTCTTGAGATGCTCGGACGTGCAAAATCTGTTAAGGTTCGCAAGGAGAATACAATTATCGTCGACGGTCTTGGAGATAAGGACGCAATCCAGGCAAGAGTCAGCCAGATCAGAGCAGAGATTGAGGAGACAAAATCCGAGTTCGACAGAGAGAAGCTTCAGGAGCGTCTTGCAAAACTGGCAGGCGGCGTAGCCGTTATTCGTGTCGGTGCAGCTACAGAGACTGAAATGAAGGAAGCAAAACTTCGCATGGAGGATGCTCTGGCTGCAACAAGAGCCGCTGTAGAAGAAGGAATCATCGCAGGCGGCGGATCTGCATATATCCATGCAGCTAAACAGGTTGCAAAACTGGCTGATGAGCTTGACGGAGACGAGAAGACAGGTGTCAAGATTATTCTGAAGGCACTTGAGGCTCCGCTGTTCCACATCGCAGCAAATGCAGGACTGGAGGGTGCTGTCATTATCAATAAGGTACGCGAGTCTGAGATCGGAACCGGCTTTGATGCATACAAGGAAGAGTATGTTGATATGGTAAAGGCAGGCATTCTGGATCCGGCTAAGGTTACGAGAAGTGCACTTCAGAACGCAACAAGTGTTGCTTCCACACTGCTGACAACAGAGTCCGTAGTTGGAAATATCAAAGAGGATACACCGGCAATGCCGGCAGGCGGCGGTGCCGGAATGGGTATGATGTAATCGGAAGAGTATCTGAACCGTTATATCAGGGCGCATTAAAAAAATATAAAATGAGGGTAAACAATAGACGTTTACCCTCATTTGTGTTATAATGCGCTTTAAGACTAACGTATGAAGGAGCACGGAAATGGACGACAGAACGCTTAAGGAAATCATACGGGAAGAGTTGAAAAAGCTGTCCAAGCTCTCGTGGGGGCAGAGAGTCGGCTATGTGTGGGACTACTATAAACCATTGCTTGCGGCAATTCTTGGCATTATCATGGTGATATCAATCGGAGTGACAATCTATCGCAATCTGCAGCTGAATCAGCTTTTACAGGTATATTTTGTAAACTGTAATGCTCTTGAAGTCGACGGTGAGCAGATAGCTGCCGAGTTTGGAGAGTACATAGGCGGTATCGGAGATCATGATGTGATTTCGATCGACACAAGTATTTATGTCAGCGAGAATGACAATTCCCAGTATGGAGTTGCGAACCAGATGAAGCTTGTCACGATGGCAGCAGCGAAGGCCATGGATCTGATGCTCGTGGATGAGGAGGAGTATCTGAAGCTTGCAGAGCAGGGATATTTTGCTGATTTGTCCGATTATCTTTCGGAAGAGCAGCTTGAAGAATGGTCGGATCTGCTGGTGGAGGGACCTGAGACGGAAGACGGGACAATACCGATATCTGCACTGGATCTGACGGAAGCACCTTTGATTACAGAGAAAAATGTGTATGCCGGCAACAAAGTATACGGGGCTGTTATGGCAAATGCAGTGCATACGGATCTCTGTGATGACTTTTTTTCATATTTGTTTCAGAAATAAAATAAATACACCATAGATGGAGGGAAGAAAAATGAGTGATATGTACAGGGAGATAATGATTCAGAAAAAAACGCCGATGATTAAAAAGCTGCTGAAAGGCATGCTTCCGGTGCTGACTGTTCTGTTCCTTTTTGCAGGAATGGTGATGCCGCTTCTTCTGATCGGAGCAGTTGCATTCGGTCTGGCGACGTTTTTTCTGGCACCGAAGCTGGAGGTTGAATACGAATATCTGTATGTGAACGGTGAGCTGGATATTGATGCGATTTATTCCAGACAGAAGAGAAAAAAGGTGGGCAGCTACGATGTTGCGGAGCTGGAGATTCTTGCACCGTCCAATTCTCACGCACTCGACAGTTATCTGAACGGCAAAAACGCATCGGTTAAGGATTATACTTCAGGAGATCCCCAGGTGAAAAGCTATATTCTGATTTACAATAAGGATAAGGGTCAGGAGATGATCAAGGTGGAGCTGGATGATGTGATTCTGAATGATATGCGCAGAATGGCACCGCGAAAGGTAAATCTGATGTAAAATTTTTCAAATCAGTGGTTGACATTGAAAAATGAATTTGTTAGAGTAGGTATTCATAACACCATTGAGAAAAGATACAAAAGACCTTATTCAGAAAGAGAGGAAAAGACATGGGAAAAATTATTGGCGAAGGGATTACATTTGATGATGTATTACTGGTGCCGTCATACTCTGAAGTGATTCCGAATCAGGTAGACCTCACCACCAAGCTGACCAAGAAAATCCAATTGAACATTCCGATGATGAGCGCCGGTATGGATACGGTTACGGAGCACAGAATGGCGATCGCTATGGCGCGGCAGGGCGGCATAGGGATTATTCATAAGAATATGTCTATTGAACAGCAGGCTGAGGAAGTGGACAAGGTTAAGCGTTCCGAGAACGGCGTTATCACAGATCCGTTTTTCCTTTCACCGGAGCATACACTTGCAGATGCAAATGAGCTGATGGGTAAATTCCGTATTTCAGGTGTCCCGATTACAGAAAACGGGAAGCTGGTAGGTATTATCACAAATCGTGATCTCCTGTTCGAGGAGGATTTCACCAAAAAGATTAAGGAATCCATGACTTCGGAAGGACTGATTACGGCAAAAGTTGGCGTGACGCTTGAAGAGGCAAAGAAAATTCTGGCACAGTCCAGAAAAGAAAAGCTTCCGATCGTAGATGACAATTATAATCTGAAAGGTCTTATCACAATAAAGGATATTGAGAAACAGATCAAGTATCCGAATTCCGCAAAGGACGAAAAGGGCCGTCTCCTCTGCGGAGCAGGAGTTGGCATCACAGCCAATGTATTGGAACGTGTGGCTGCTCTTGTCGAGGCACAGGTCGATGTGGTTGTTCTGGACAGCGCACACGGACATTCCGCGAACGTTATCAAATGTGTGCGGATGATTAAGGAAAAATTCCCGGAGCTTCAGGTGATTGCCGGAAATGTGGCGACAGGAGAAGCTGCAAGGGCTCTGATTGAGGCCGGAGTGGATGCAGTGAAAGTCGGTATCGGACCAGGCTCCATCTGTACAACACGTATTGTCGCAGGTATCGGTGTTCCTCAGGTATCAGCAGTCATGGACTGCTATGCTGTAGCGAAAGAATACGGTATCCCGATTATCGCCGACGGCGGTATCAAATATTCCGGAGATATGACGAAAGCGATCGCAGCTGGTGCAAATGTCTGTATGATGGGAAGCCTGTTTGCAGGATGCGATGAGAGTCCGGGAACATTTGAACTGTATCAGGGAAGAAAATATAAAGTTTACCGCGGTATGGGCTCTATTTCTGCAATGGAAAACGGCAGCAAGGATCGCTACTTCCAGACAAATGCAAAGAAGCTTGTTCCGGAAGGAGTGGAAGGCCGTGTCGCATACAAGGGAAGTGTGGAAGACACTGTATTCCAGCTGATTGGCGGACTGAGATCCGGTATGGGATACTGCGGAACACCAACGATTGAGGATCTGAAGGAGAACGGCAGATTTGTTAAGATTTCGGCTGCATCTCTGAAAGAATCGCATCCGCATGACATTCATATCACAAAGGAAGCACCGAACTACAGTGTGGAGCAGTGAGAATGGCAGATGCCGGATTGATTATAGAACAGAACAGTAAGAATTAAGCAAAATGTAATGCAGCAAGAGTAATCAGGGGAGCTGTTGCAAAATAGAATCATAGGATTCCAAAAAGTTGTGGGGATTCGATGTGTCTGTTCTGCAGCAGCCTCTTTTTCTGAAATCCAGAAAAAAGCAGATGCGTAAATCGGAAATGTGTTGTATACTTAAAAAAACTTTTTTGCTGAGGTAATTATGAGAAACAGAGGAAAGCGAGGGAAGCGGCGGATCCGATGGAGCCGTATTCTGATTTGGATAGCAGCAATTGCACTGGTGGTGGCAGGTATTTTCCTGCTGCTTCATCTGATACCGGAGGATGATGTGGATGTGGACGCCCTCCTGGACGAGCCCACGACAATCAAAATAGAGACGGAGACCGAACCGGTGACAGAGGAAAAAGTGAATCCGGTACCGTATCCGGATGTGGATGAACAGCTCCTGACGATTAACGAATATTCCAGACCCGGTGAAAAGACGGATGCTATCGAATATGTCGTGATACACTATCTTGGAAATCCGAAGACGACGGCACAGCAGAATCACGATTATTTTGAAAGTCTGAAGGATCTGAAAAATGTCTCCATGAGCGCCAATTTTGTCATTGGTATTGAAGGAGAGATTATCGAATGCGTCCCGCCGGGAGAGATTGCATATGCGTCCAATTCCATGAACCATCTCTCCATTTCCATTGAGAACTGCCATCTGGATGATACAGGCAGATTTACAGAAAAGACGTACCGGTCGTGTGTGGAACTGACGGCTTATCTGGTGGAGGAGTATGGTCTGGATCGTGAGCACATCATACGCCATTATGACGTAACAGGCAAGGCCTGTCCGCTGTATTACGTGGAACACGAAGATAAGTGGGAAGAATTCAGAGACGATGTGATGGCGTACATAGAGGAGTGCCGGGCCTCAACGGAAGGATGATGAAGATTACTCATATCTGTGAAGACGATGAACGGATAATGAACAGATAGTGAACTGATAATGAACTGATATGATTACTCTGCAAAGGTGCAGCGGATTTAGTTTATGGGAAAAGTGGAGCGGATTGTAAAAATCCGCTTTACTGGCGTCTGACTTATCAAAGTAGATGCACTGTACGTTGAAAAACCGACGGAAAGAGAGATATGACGGATTTGAGAAACTGTCGGAAAGAGAGATATGACGGATTTGAGAAACTGTCGGAAAGAGAGATATGACGGATTCGAGAAACTGTCGGGAAGAGAGATATGACGGATTTGAGAAATCGTCGGGAAGAGAGATATGACGGATTTGAGAGATCGTCGGAAAGAGAGATATGGCGGATTTGAGAAACCGTCGGGAAGAGAGATATGGCGGATTGAAACCGCGGGGAAGGGATAAAATGATCGAAGAGTATTACAGAAATATATGTGCCGGTGAGCAGGTGCGCGCCAATCTGATTGCGCTGCGTGATGCTTTGAAGGAGGAGCGCAACAGACGCGCTCTTGCCTATCTTCTGGGAGGAGATTTTAGTATTTTATGCGGTCTTCTGAAACACGATGATCCGAAGGTGCGCAGAAATGCGGCTCTGATACTTGGAAAGATGGAATCGGAAGATCTGCTTCCGGTTCTTTTTGCCGCATACGAAAAAGAAGAAACAAAATATGTGCGCGCCGAATATCTGAAAGCGATGGCGGATATGGACTGCCGCCCCGTTCTCGGCAGACTGGAGAACAGGCTGGAACAGCTTCGGGTGATGGATGTGAGTAAGGAGGACAGAAAGCATGTGTCGGAAGAAATCCGGATGCTTCAGACTCTTGTGATGAAATACAGAAAGACGCGTCACCATAAATTTGCCGGCTACCGTGAGCGCATGGAGATGATTCTGGTGACAAACCGCTGTCAGAGAGAAGTGACGGCGCATCAGATTGAAAAGGGACAGATCACCATGCTTGCCGGAGGCATTCGCATCAGAGATGCACGGATCAGAGATATTCTGCCGATTCGAACATACAGTGAGCTGCTGTTTCCACTGGAGACGGAGATGCTTTCTGTATCAGATCCGGAATCAGTCGGCAGGGCTGTGGCAGGCCCATTGCTGGAGCTGGCCGGGACATTGCATGAGGGACAGGGGCCGTTTCTGTTTCGCATAGAATTGAAGAGTAAGATGGAGCCGGAGAAAAAGGGAACGTATATCCGGAAAATTTCGGATGCGCTGGAACTGGAATCAGGCGGGGAAATGGTGAATTCTGTTGCCGATTATGAGCTGGAGCTGCGGTTGCTGGAAAAAAAGGACGATACCTTTGCTGCGATGGTGAAGCTGTTTACGATTCCGGAAAAACGGTTTGCCTACCGCAGAGAGCATGTGGCGTCTTCCATTTCACCGGTAAATGCGGCACTGACTGTTGAGCTGGCGAGACCGTATCTGAAAGAGAATGCACAGGTTCTCGATCCTTTCTGCGGAGTCGGTACAATGCTGATAGAGAGGAACGAAGCAGTAAAAGCCGGTGTGATGTATGGAATTGACATATACGGAGATGCGATTGAAAAAGCACATAACAATACGGATCGGGCAGGATGCAGGATTTATTATATCAATAAGGACTTTTTTGATTTTCAACATGAATATCTGTTTGATGAGGTAATTACCGACATGCCGCAGGTGACTGCGGGAAAACAGAGGGCGGAGATAAGAAGTCTGTATTTTGATTTTTTTGCAAAAGTTAAAATGCATCTCAGGGATGAGGCTGTTCTTGTTCTTTATACGACGGAACCGCAGCTTGCGAAAGAAGCATCCGCTTCTGTGACCGGATATCGGATCGAGAAGACGTACACACTGAATGAGCGGAACAAAACGGCTGTCCTTGTGATTCTCTGGAGGAATACATGAGAAAGTTTATCGGGGATAAAAAATTTTATATGATGGTATTGTCTGTTGCAGTGCCCATTATGATTCAGAACGGAATCACAAATTTTGTGGCAATGCTGGACAATATTATGATCGGACGTGTCGGGACAGAACAGATGTCCGGTGTGGCTGTGGCTAATCAGCTTCTGTTTGTATTTAATATCAGTATTTTTGGAATGGTTTCCGGTGCCGGCATTTTTGGTGCACAGTTTTTCGGAAGCAAAAATATGGAGGGTGTACGAAACACTTTCCGGTTCAAGGTAGTATCGCTGTCATTACTTACAGCTGCCGGTATTGTGCTGATGCTTCTGCGTGGCGAATGGCTGATCTCACTGTATCTTCACGGAGACAGTGCCGTCGGAAGCGTTGAAAATACGCTGCAGTACGGGGTTAAATACCTGAGAATTATGCTGATTGGAATGATGCCGTATGCTTTTTCTCAGATATATGCCAGTACACTCAGGGAGATGGGGGAGACAGTTGCGCCGATGCGGGCAGGAGTGACGGCTGTCATCACAAATACAGTGCTCAACTATGTGCTGATTTTCGGTAAATTCGGAATGCCCCGGCTCGGTGTCACGGGTGCTGCAGTCGCGACTGTCATATCCAGATTTGTGGAATGTATTTTTATTATGGGCTGGACCCACAGAAGATCGGAGAAGCTCATCTTCATATCCGGGGCATACCGGAGCCTGCATGTGCCGGGAGTGTTGGTCCGCAGAATACTGGTCAAGGGATCACCGCTTATGGTTAATGAGCTGCTGTGGTCTCTCGGCATGGCAACCCTCACACAGTGCTACTCCACATATGGCCTGGCAGTTATCGCCGGACTGAATATTTCGTCGACGATTTCCAATGTCTGCAATATTGTCTGGATGGCCATGGGAAATGCACTGTCCATTATTATCGGACAGCTCCTGGGGGCAGGAAAGATGGAAGAGGCGAAGGATACTGACCGGAAGCTGATCTTTTTCTCCGTGTCAAGCTGCCTGGTGATTGGCACCCTTTTGATTCTGCTGTCGCCGCTGTTCCCGAAAATCTACAATACTTCTGACGAAGTGCGGTCACTGGCATCACGATTTATTCTGATCAGTGCCTGCTTTATGCCGGTACAGGCGTTTCTGCATGCGGCCTATTTTACAATCCGGTCCGGAGGCAAGACAGGAATTACCTTTTTCTTCGATGCGGGCTTCATGTGGATGTGCAGTATTCCGGTGGCTTTCGTTTTAAGCAGATACTCCGGGCTGCCGATTCTTGTCACGTATATTCTGTGTCAGTCTCTGGATCTGGTGAAATGCACCATCGGGTACATTCTCGTCAAAAAAGGTGTGTGGCTGCACAATATTGTTTCATAAAATTGTAATAATTTAACCAAAACGATGAAAGACACCGACCTGAGAATACGGCTGTATGCCGAAGGTCGGTGTTTTTACTGCTTTTTTTGCAGAAATATATGGATAATTCAGGATTTTAAGAAAAATATAAGAGAAAAACATAAAAAAAGTACTGGAAATACCAGGAGAAATATGTTACAATTCTGTTACAAGATGTTAAAATAAAAACCATAGATATTACACAAATAATTCAGGTGGACAGAACAGAGATGAGTTTATTTACAGATATGAAACGGAAGAGGACTGCCGCAAAATTTGGTATGAAGCCGATTGACCACAGTATACTGGAGGGAATCGTTGAATATACGGAGCAGCTGGAGCTGCCGGCACCGTCAGGCAGAGTATGTGTACAGCTGATGGAAGAGCTGGAGAAGGGAACGTGTGGTGTTCCATATTATCTGCTGCTTTTTACAGACGGCACAGAGGAGGGATATCTGAATGCCGGTTATGCATCAGGGCTTGCTGCCAGCTTCCTTCGGTTCCAGGGAATTACAGCGAGTATTCTGAGAGAGAGTCCGCGAAGGACGCTCAGGGCGGAGTACAGAGGGATGCAGTGTACAGCAGCGCTTGCTTTCGGATATGAGAAAAAGGACACAGAACGGGACAGAGCAGGGGCGGATGATGATCAGCCATGTATTTTGCGGGAGCAGCGGGATCACTGGGCGGAAGAGGTGCTTTCCTTTGCTTCGGATCATTTTTTAGGTGCCATGGGTTCGGTCAGACTGATCCGACAGGATAAATGGATTCATTTTATGAGGAAAACATCCTCCAGAAAAAATGCGGCCTCTGCGATGTTCGATGCCGGAGCAGCAGTGGCAGCAGTCATGTCATCAGCGGAGGAGCTCTGGATTGATCTGAAGCTGGTGAATGCCCGTGAGCTTCTGAAAGAAGAGGAGAATAATCCGTTTCTTGCACCGGAGTATCTGATCAGCGTATGCAAACGCAGCGAATATCGCACGGCGACAGCACGCCTGATGAGCGGCGGACAGATCAGAAATGCAGAGCGCAGAAGTGTGAGAGGACATCTCTGGAAGTATGCATAAGTAAAGAATACAGGTATACATAAGTAAAGAATACAAGTATGCATAAGTAAAAAATACAAATGAAAGGACTGCTGCAAACAGACGGGAAAGCCCGGGGGCTTTCAGTATCGTTTGCAGCAGTCCCTTTATGTCCACAGAATTATTCAGCGGGTCACTGCTGATCAGGCTTTTCCGTCACTTCCGAGAACGTTTGTGATCTTGTGAGCAACGAGAGCCTTAACGTTTGCACGACCTACTTTCAGATATTCTCTCGGGTCAAATGCAGCCGGGTTGTTCCACAGAACTTCACGAATACCTGCTGTCATTGCAAGACGAAGGTCGGAATCGATGTTGATCTTGCAGACTGCGGATTTTGCAGCCTGACGAAGCATATCCTCCGGAATACCGATTGCATCCTGAAGGTTTCCGCCGTTAGCCTGGATAATCTTTACGTACTCCTGTGAAACGCTGGAAGCGCCGTGAAGAACGATCGGGAAGTTCGGCAGACGCTTGGAAATCTCATCCAGGATGTCGAAGCGAAGCTGCGGCTTCTGGCCCGGTTTGAACTTGAATGCACCGTGGCTTGTACCGATAGCGATAGCAAGAGAGTCAACACCTGTTCTGCTGACGAACTCCTCTACCTCATCCGGATGTGTATATTTAGCATCTTCAGCGGATACGTTTACGTCATCCTCGATACCAGCAAGCTGTCCAAGCTCACCTTCTACTACAACACCTTTGGAGTGTGCATATTCTACAACTCTCTTTGTGAGTTCGATATTGTCTTCGAAAGAATGATGAGAACCATCGATCATTACAGATGTGAATCCACCATCAATACAGGACTTGCAGATTTCGAAATCTGCGCCGTGATCCAGATGAAGAGCGATCGGAATATCGTTCTCAATCAGAGCTGCCTCTACCAGCTTTACAAGGTAAGTATGGTTTGCATACTTTCTTGCACCTGCAGATACCTGGAGAATAAGCGGGGACTTCAGCTCGCCAGCTGCCTCTGTAATGCCCTGTACAATTTCCATGTTGTTTACGTTGAATGCGCCGATTGCATAGCCACCTTCATATGCCTTTTTGAACATTTCTGTGGTTGTTACTAATGCCATGACTTTTTTCCTCCTTTTTATTTATGAAGATATGCTTATTTTACCACAGATTTCCGGGTATTACGATATTTTTTTGCCAGAAAGTGAAAAAAATATCAGGATAAATTGCAGGAATTTTTGCAAAAGTTTTAAAAGTCCAAATATTTAGAAAAAGATATTGACAGGGATAAAAAAATATAGTATAGTACATATTACTTACTTCCGGTTACGAGTGATCGCTGATTTGGATGGAAGCAGATATAATACAGTTATAATGATATTATGCGCGAGTGGCTCAGTGGTGGAGTATCGCCTTGCCAAGGCGAGGGTCGCGGGTTCGAATCCCGTCTCGCGCTTTTTTACGTTCAGGGATTTATCTTCTGTATGTCGGAGTTCTTCAGAGTTCAGAGAAGTGCCGGTATATTTTGAAAAAGAAAATCTGAGAGCTGCAGACAGGAGTGATCAGGCGGATAAGATCGATCCAAAAGACAGATAATATAAAGACAATAAAAAAGACAATAAAAATGACAATAAAAAGTCCGGATTCTGGTGTACAGGATCCGGATTTTTTATTGCAGATGAATACGTATAAGAAACAGCCGGCATTCAGATCCCCAGAGATTCTTTTTTTGCCTTCAGAATTTCATCTACTTTCAAAATCAGATCAGGATCGTCTGTCGTATCAAGCAGGGCAGAAACAAGAACAGGAATAGATTTCTGTGAGAAATTTTTTCCGGCAGTAATCTGAAAAATCATGAATTCTTCCTCCGACATGGTAGCAACAAAGGCACGGCCGAAGTTTCTTCCGGTTCTGACTAAAGATTCTGACTTAATTAACTGTTTGTCAATCAGTGAGTTAATAAGTAAATGGATATAGCTTTTCTTCCAGGTCCGCTCAGGTGTCAAGTTAACTATTTCCGTAGCGGTTAAAGGCCTGTCCGTATTCCAAAGCAAACCCATGATTTCCTTTTCAGACTTAGTAAGAGTTATTTGCTTCAAAATAAATTCCTCCTTTAACTTTATAATGTGTATGATAGAGTACCGGGCGAGAAATGTCAATACAAAAGATCCCATTATACGATTAATTTAGACAAAATAACGATATTATTAGAAAAAATATAATAATATATTTTTTATAAGAGAAAAAGTAGCATTTGTTTATAAAATTTGGAATTATGCGTTGTTCAGTATTGCCGGTGAATGAAGGAAGATACGGATTTACAAAATATTTACGCGAAATTTACATAACCTTTGCCATTTTTTGATTTTCGTGTTATGGTATATATGGATATTGTCGCTTTGTGGAGAAAAGACTACCGTATTCCGCAAGCAGCAGTATTCAGACAATTGAATAGAAATAAAGGAGGAAAAGGGCAGCCGCACAGAAACCACAAAGAAGTGTATGTGACGATGCGGCAGCTCCGAAAAAGGACATATGGGTATTAACAGTATCATTACTCTGCTTGGCGGATTAGGCGCCTTTCTGTTCGGTATGAAGTATATGGGGGAAGGGCTGGAGCTTGCGGCAGGTCCCAAAATGAAGGATCTCCTGGAAAAGCTTACGAGAAACCGGTTTATGGGATTTCTTCTGGGAGCACTTGTTACGGTGGTCATTCAGTCTTCCTCAGCAACGACCGTAATGGTTATGGGATTTATTAATGCAGAGATTATGGATCTGGCACAGGCGACGGGAGTTATTTTCGGCGCCAATATTGGTACGACCATCACGAGCGTACTGATTGCGCTGGACGTATCCGGTCTGGCACCGATCTGTATCGGTGTGGGTGCGGCTCTGTTGCTGTACGCAAAGAAAAAGAGAAACCGTTATCTCGGACAGGTCATACTGGGCTTTGGTATTCTGTTCCAGGGACTTCACACTATGAGCGGTGCCATGTCACCTCTGAAGGATTCTGCTGTGTTCCAGGACTTTATTATGAATGCAAAAAATCCGGTGCTCGGCTTTGTAGTCGGTGTGATTCTCTGTTCCGTAATTCAGAGCTCATCCGCAGCAGTCGGTGTCCTTCAGGCGCTTGCCATGCAGGGGCTGATGCCGCTGTATTTTGCTGCATTTCTGATTTGCGGAATTAACGTGGGATCATCGACTCCTCCGCTGCTGTCGGCATTAAATGCAAAGAATAATGCGAAGCGTGCGGCATGTATTTATCTGATTTTCAACATCGTCGGTGCTTTGATTTTTATTCCGGTTACCATGCTGACGCCGCTGACGAGCTGGATAGAAGCTTCTGTTTCGGCTCCGGCATTTCAGATTTCCGTGTACCACATTCTGTTTAAGGTGGTGACAGGAGTTCTGCTGCTTCCGTTTGTAAACCTTGTTGTAAAGTGGACTTATATGATTATTCCGAAGAAGGCTCACGAAAGTGCGTTCAGGCTGGAGTATATCGATTCCCATATGGTGGGGTCACCGGCTGTTATTGTGCTTCAGATCGGTAAGGAAGTTCAGCGTATGGGAAATATTGTGAAGCAGAATATGTCAGATGCTGTAACCGCTCTGATCGATCAGGATCTCTCAGGAGCGAATCAGATCAGGGAGCAGGAAGAGGTGACGGATTTCCTTGCTTCGGAAATTACGGATTATCTCAGTAAGGTAAATGCCATGGAGCTGCCTGCCAGCGTATCTCAGTATATGGGATGTGTTTTCCACGTAATCAATGATCTGGAGCAGATCGGTGATCATGCGGTGAAGCTCCTTGAACAGGCTGAAAAGTGCGTGGAATCAGGACTTGGCTATTCCGATGCAGCCAAGGATGAGCTGCGCAAGGTTTATGAGCTCGATATGCATATTCTGGAGGATTCCATGGAGCTGTTCCGGAGACAGGATATAACGGCAGAACGATGGATTTCTATCAAGAAGCAGGAGAGAAAGCTTGTAAAACGTGTTGCAAAGGCACAGACGAATCATATGGAACGTCTTCGCCTGAAAGAATGTTCCTTTGCCCAGGGTCTTACCTTTGTGGAATCTCTGAACAGTTTTACACGTATTGTCAATCATGCAGTCAATATCGCGGAAGCGTCTGCGGCTGAGCTGCTGAATTCCATTGGGCACGACTGATTTGCATGGATGCAGGAAAAAGGAAGGACAGAAATAAATCTGTCAGAACCAGATAAAGCAGGGGGATGCTGCACAGCGAATGTGAGTGACACATCGCGGTGGGCATCCCCCTTTTTGACGGAAAATGCGAACGGTTATTCGATGGTTTATCGGCCTGGCTGGCTGCTTTTTATTTTCAGTATACAGAATCTGAGAAATTCAGACAATAAAAATGTAAGGAAACCTTGATTTTTTGCGCAGAAGAGGATAGAATAGCACGCGGATAGGAGGATCAACATGAATATCACAAAAAAGAACAAGGAATATTTAGGAGAGAGGACAGTACGGTTTCTGATAATCGCCGTTCTGACTGTGTGCTGTGTGTGGGGCATATGCAGAGGTACTGCAGTAAAAGCGCAGGAGATCACGGAAAAACCGGGATCATCCATTTACAATATTCTTCTGATCGGGACGGACCACCGTGATGACAGCTGGAATGGCAATTCCGATGTGATGATTCTTGCGACAATCGACAGCGAGCGTGAGAAGATCACCATGACTTCCTTTATGCGTGATCTGTATGCAGATATTCCCGGCTGCGGAGTACATAAGCTGAATTACGCATATGCGGTTGGCGGCGGAGACAAACTGGCCGAGACGCTGGAGGACAATTATCAGATTACCGTGGACAATTATGCGGTGGTGGATTTCGGGACAATGGCGGCCATTGTGGATACGGTCGGCGGAGTGGAAATGGAGATCAGCGACGCAGAGTGTGAAGTGCTGAACGGATATCTGAACAGTATGGAAGCGTGGGATGATTATCTTCCCGGCGGCGGAGTATATCAGCTCAACGGCAACCAGGCTGTGGCCTATATGAGAATCCGTTATGTAGGAAACAATGATTATCAGAGAACGCAGCGTCAGCGGGATATCCTGAAAGGTATTTTTGCGTCTGTCGGTGAACTGGATGCAGAAGCACTGGGGGAGCTCTCCAAAGAGATCCTTATTAATATAGAGCATAATATAGGAACGGTTCGTCTGCTTCTTCTGCTGTCATCCCTTCCCGAGTATGCGCAGTATGATCTGGAAGAAAACAGAATTCCGTATGACGATCTGTATTATTCTCAGAATGAGATGCTGGTACCGGATTTTGAGGCGACCATTGCGCGTCTGCATGAGACTCTTGGCCTTAATTAAAGTTTTTTTCAGAATAAACAAAAACTACTTGCTTTTTTTGTTCGATAGTGCTAAAATTTTTATAATTTTTTAAGAAAATTATAATTAATTTAGAAAAAGGGTATATCCCGGAAGATATTCACACGGACGATGAGGTTTGTAGAAAAGAATGCCGGCATGCTGTGTCGGTATTTTTTTGTTGTACACACATTAACACTGTGAAGTGTCATAGATGGATTTAAGGAGAATAATATGAAAAAAACTGCACCGGATCGCACAAAGCTGCTGGAGCGGCTGCTGGATGGATATCGGGCGTATTTTGATGTGGAGCAGTACGAAGAGGAGCGGGAGGATGGCATACCCCTTCGGGCACACTGTCGGTTCTACGTTCATTCGGAAAAATATGTACTGATTAAAAAGGCAAAACTGTGGACTGCGGACAGCAATGAATATGTTTATGTTTTTTCTGTTCCGGAGCTTACACAAGAGGTGTATGAATCCTGTCGGGATTTTGCATATACAGAGGGAATGAAGCTGGTGGATCCGAAGCCGGGTCATATGTACAGCTACATAACAGCAGTATTTCTCTGCGATACCTGCACAAAGGAGGCTCAGAAAGCCCTTCGCAGATGCAGGATTTACAAAAGTTTTCATTTTTCGTGGTATGGTTGGATGGACTTCCATACGGCTGCCCTGATCGGGGAAGAGAATGCGGTGATTACAAACCGGAGCGGGCGCGGCAATGCGAAATTTATGAAAAAAATACTAAATTCATGAAAAGAAAAAGGAGGAACTGAAACATGAATGCGGTAGTAATTTTGTTAGTTGGTATCGCTGTTCTCGTTGCAGGCTACGTTTTCTACGGAAAATGGCTTGCAGAGCAGTGGGGTGTTGGTGAGCAGAAATCAACACCGGCTCACGATCTGGAGGATGGAAACGACTACGTACCGGCTAAGGCTCCGGTGCTGATGGGTCATCATTTTTCATCCATCGCAGGTGCAGGTCCGATCAACGGACCGATTCAGGCAGCAGTATTCGGATGGGTTCCGGTAATGCTGTGGGTACTGATTGGTGGTATTTTCTTTGGTGCTGTTCATGACTTCGGTGCGCTGTTTGCATCCGTAAGAAACAAAGGACAGTCCATCGGTGAGGTTATTGCGACAAGTATCGGTACACGTGCAAAGAAGCTGTTTATCATCTTCTCTTATCTGACACTGATCCTCGTAGTAGCTGCTTTTGCATCTATCGTTGCAAATACATTCAAGGCTACTTTCGATGAGGCAGGCGCTCTGGATGTGGCTGCAAGTGCAGCAAACGCACGTACAGCAATGATCTCTATCCTGTTCATCGTTGTTGCTATTATCTTTGGCCTTATGGTATACAGAAGAAACGCATCTCTGGCTGTATCTACAGTAGTCGGTGTTGCTGCGATTCTTGTATGTATGTTCGTAGGTTACAACTGGCATCCGCTGTACCTGAGCGGAAGCACATGGATGATCATTGTCGGTATTTATATCGCAATTGCATCCGTTACTCCGGTCTGGATTCTGCTTCAGCCGCGTGACTACCTGAGCTCTTTCCTGCTTTACGGTATGATGATCATCGCTGTTGTAGGTATCGTCGGAGCACATCCGGCACTTGAGATTCCGGCATTCACAGGATTCGTTGACTCTGCTGAGTTCGGTTCAGGTGTTTCCCTTGGAAGTCTGTTCCCGGCTCTGTTTGTAACAATTGCCTGCGGTGCTATTTCCGGTTTCCACTCACTGGTTGGTTCCGGAACAACAGCAAAGCAGCTGGACAGAGAGACTGACGCAAAACCGATCGCATACGGCGGTATGCTGATTGAGTGTGCTCTTGCACTGATTTCTCTTTGTGCAGTAGGTTTCATCTGGAAAGAGTACGTTCCGGGTGGCGTTACTACTCCGACAGCAGTATTTGCTACAGGTATTTCCCGTATGTGCGCAGAGATTCCGTTCCTTGCAGGTGCGCAGGACGTTATCTACTCCATGCTGATTCTGGCAGTATCCGCATTCTGCCTTACATCACTTGATACAGCTACACGTCTGGCTCGTTATATGTTCCAGGAATTCTGGCTTGAGCCGGGACAGACAGCAGAGGATGCTGACGGATTCAAGAAAGTTCTCTGCAATCCGTACGTATCTACAATTATCACAGTTATTCTTGGTATTGCCCTTGGTATGACAGGTTATGCAAAGATCTGGGCTCTGTTCGGAGCAGCAAATCAGCTCCTTGCAGCACTTGGACTTCTGGCTGTAGCTGCATGGCTCGGCAAGATGGGCAAGAACAACAAGATGTTCCTGTTCCCGATGGCATTCATGCTCGTTGTCACAATCGTATCTCTGTGCCAGACGATCATCACAAACGTGAAGAACGCAGTGGATATGTGGAACTGGATTCGTGCAGGCCTTGGTACACTGCTTGTTATTCTGGCAGTTGTTCTCGCCGTGGAAGGTGTGCAGACAATCAAAAAGCAGCTCAGCAAATAATGTGCTGTCCTGAATAAAACAGAACATAAAGGGTGTCGTCACTGCAAATCGGTGCGGTGGCGGCACTTTTCTGTTTTATCGGACAGATCTGCATACCAGTTTTTTACTTGCACAGGAGAGCACTTTCATGTAAAATCAGGAAAACGAATGTAATGGCACGAAGCGGCCCGGAGCGGAAATTATGGCTGAAGCCGGAAACAGCGGGCCATATGGCAGCTTGTGAGCCGGGAAAATGGAGGGAATATGACGAAACAGGAATTTCTTGACACACTGGGGAGAGCTCTCAACCGGGAACTGTCCGAGCAGGAGGTGCTGGACAACCTCCGTTATTACGACACGTATATTGAACAGGAAAAGGCAAAGGGGAAAACAGAAGATCAGGTGCTCTTGGGACTGGGTGATCCCAGACTGATTGCTCGCACAATTCTGCAGGTGGACGAGCAGAGAGAAGAGGAAACGTACGGGACGGCAGACCGGACTGTCTATTCGGACGGATCGGATGCAGGATACGCCGATGCAGGATATGGAGAAGATGTTTATGGGGAAAAGGACATATACCGCAGCAGTCCCTTCGGAAGAAATGTCAGAGTGCATACAGTGGGTGGGTTTAAATTCTGGCTGATTCTCATCGCAGTGCTGGTGGTAATTTTTGCGGTGCTCGGAACGGCGTTCGCGATTCTGTGGAAGCTTCTTCCATTTTTGATTGTGGCAGGAGCGGTGATGTGGGTGTACAGAAAATTCTTTGGGTGAGCCTGTTTTTTCTTTTTCAGCATGGCTGAACTGTGAATAATATGTTGCGAAATACGTCGGAAAATGGTATACTTTTTGAATGTAATTTAGTTCGGAGGCGTGATAGAGCCTTTGTTTATGGGAATTTGGCGGTGCGTAACAGGAGGAAGCGATGAAAAAGATTGAAGAATATGTAAGAAGTATTCCGGATTTTCCGGAACCGGGGATTATTTTCAGGGATGTGACGAGTATTCTGCAGGATGCGGAGGGCCTTAAGCTTGCGATTGATCTGATGCAGGAGAAGCTTGCCGGGCTGGATTTTGACGTTGTGGCAGGAGCGGAATCACGGGGCTTTATTTTTGGTGTCCCGATCGCCTACAATCTTCACAAGCCGTTTGTCCCGATTCGCAAAAAGGGTAAACTGCCCTGTGAGACGGTTTCCAGAGAGTATGCACTGGAGTACGGAACTGCGACGATCGAGATGCATAAGGATGCCATCCGGCCGGGACAGAAGGTTGTTGTTATTGATGACCTGATCGCCACAGGCGGTACCATTGAAGCGGCAGCTAAGCTGATCGAGGAGCTTGGCGGTGAAGTCGTAAAGATTGTGTTCCTGATGGAGCTTGCCGGACTGAAGGGTCGTGAGAAGCTTGCGGGCTACGATGTGGAGTCTGTGATCTGTTACGAGGGAAAATAGCAGAGGCGGCATAACGGGCTTTCTGAATGGATATGCTAAAGAAAGCAGAGACCGGATTTCTGTTGCTGGAGAGAAAATTGGACGAAGATAGTGGAGTCGATGCAGATGGATACGAGAACGAAACAGGAAAGAATCGAAGAAATTAAAAAAGCAGATGCCAATGTAAAGACGATGCAGGATTTTACGAGCCCGGATGAGCTGTACCAGGAGCTGATCACGAGTGTTCGGAAATACCATCCGTCCGATGATATTTCCATGATTGAAAAAGCATATAAGATTGCGTATGACGCGCATAAGGATCAGCGCCGCAAATCGGGTGAGCCGTATATCATCCATCCGCTTTGCGTGGGAATTATTCTTGCTGATCTTGAGCTGGATAAAGAGACGATTGTCGCTGGTCTTCTCCACGACGTGGTGGAGGATACGGTGATGACTTCCGAGGAACTGCGCAGAGAATTTGGCGAAGAGGTGGAGCTGCTGGTGGACGGTGTCACGAAGCTGGGTCAACTTTCTTACTCGGCGGACAAGGTGGAGGTCCAGGCGGAAAATCTCCGGAAAATGTTCCTTGCAATGGCAAAGGACATCCGTGTCATTCTGATCAAGCTGGCAGACCGTCTCCACAATATGCGTACACTGAAATATATGAAGCCGGAGAAGCAGCGCGAGAAAGCGCGTGAGACCATGGATATCTATGCTCCCATTGCACACCGGCTCGGTATCTCCAAGATCAAGATTGAGCTGGATGATCTGTCGCTCAAATACCTTGAGCCGGAGGTATATTACGACTTGGTCGAGAAAATTGCACTGAAGAAGACAGAGAGAGAGGCATTTGTTAAAAGCATTGTCGACGAGGTGAGCAGCCATATTGAGGCTGCCGGTATCAAGGCACAGGTTGACGGCCGCGTGAAGCACTTCTTCAGTATCTATAAAAAGATGGTGAACCAGCAGAAGACGCTGGATCAGATTTATGATTTATTTGCGGTCCGGATTATTGTCGATACGGTCAAGGACTGTTATGCGGCTCTCGGTGTCATCCATGAGATGTATAAGCCGATTCCGGGACGTTTCAAGGATTACATTGCAATGCCGAAGCAGAATATGTACCAGTCTCTGCATACGACGCTGATCGGACCCAACGGTTCTCCCTTTGAGATCCAGATCCGCACCTTCGAGATGCACAGGACGGCGGAATACGGTATTGCAGCCCACTGGAAATACAAGGAAGCCGCCAACGGCAAGAAAGGCGGCGATACGAAGAGTGAGGAAGAGAAGCTTTCCTGGCTGCGGCAGGTGCTCGACTGGCAGATGTCTGACAACCGGGAGTTCATGAGCCTTCTGAAGAGTGATTTCGATCTCTTTGCCGAGAGTGTCTACTGCTTTACTCCGGCCGGCGATGTGAAAAATCTGCCCAACGGCTCAACTCCCATTGATTTTGCGTACAGTATCCACAGTGCCGTCGGCAACCGTATGATCGGTGCCCGTGTCAACGGCAAGCTGGTGACTATCGACTACGTCATTCAGAACGGAGACCGCATCGAGGTCATTACGTCGCAGAACTCCCGCGGTCCCAGCCGTGACTGGCTGAAGATTGTCAAGAGCTCCCAGGCGAAAAACAAGATCAACCAGTGGTTCAAGCAGGAACTTAAAGAGGACAATATTGTCAAGGGAAAAGAAATGCTGGCGAATTACTGTCGGGCCAAGGGCATTGTCCAGGCCGATATTATGAAGCCGGAGTATATGGAGCGTGTGCTGTCGAAGTATGGCTTCCGTGACTGGGACTCTGTTCTGGCTGCACTGGGACATGGCGGCCTGAAGGAAGGTCAGGTGATCAACAAGCTCATGGAGGGCTATGAGCAGGATCACAAAAAGGATGTGACCGATGAGCAGATCATTGAGGCGGTGCAGAATGCCAAGGACGCCGCACCGGTCCGTGTCAAGAAATCAAAGGGCGGCATTACGGTGCAGGGCATCAATGATGTCAGTGTGCGGTTCGCAAAATGCTGCAGTCCGATTCCCGGAGATGAGATTGTGGGATTTGTGACGAGAGGCCGCGGTGTGACGGTACATCGTACCGACTGTATCAATATTATTAATCTTCCGGAGGAGGAACGTGTGCGGCTGATCGATGCCGAATGGCAGAAAGAAGCTACGACGGGGGAGAAGGGTCTGTATCTGGCAGAGATTGTCATTTACGGAAATAACCGTACGGGACTTCTGGTGGATATCACGAGGATTTTTACGGAGCGCAAGATCGATGTGCTCTCTGTCAATTCCCGCACCAGCAGACAGGGGACGGCGACAATTGCCATGTCCTTTGAAGTGGCAGATAAGAACACACTGAATTATCTGATTGAAAAGATTCGTCAGGTGGAGAGCGTGCTGGACATCGAGCGCACAACGGGTTGACATACGGGAGGCTTGTATGGGAAAAATTCAGATTGAAAAGATGGTGCTTGGCATGGTGGCGACGAATTGCTACCTTGCAAAGAATACAGAGACAGGGGCGATGCTGATTGTGGATCCCGCGGACTGTGCAGGCAGGATTGCCGCAAAGATTGGTGCGATGGGAGGACGACCCGAAGCAGTGCTTCTGACTCACGGACATTTTGATCATATCGGTGCAGCCAGGGAGCTGCACGAGCATTACGGGATTCCCGTGTGTGCGTATTCCGATGAGGTGGAAATCATGGAAAGCGTGGATAAAAACCTTTCTCTGATGTCGGGGATGGGATTCACGGCGAAGGCTGACCGGCTGTTTTCCGATGGGGAAGTTGTGAAGCTGGCAGGCTTTGATATTACAGTTCTTCACACTCCGGGGCATACAATCGGGAGCTGCTGTTATTATATAGAGCAGGAGCAGGTATTGTTTTCCGGTGATACACTGTTTTGCTGCAGCGTGGGACGCACGGACTTTCCCACCGGAAGCATGAGCCAGATCCACCGCTCCATTCATGAGAAATTGTTTGTGCTCCCGGAGGATACAAAGGTTTATCCGGGACATGATCAGATGACAGATATCGGTTACGAAAAACGATACAATCCATATTGACGGAAAGCAGCGATTCATGAGTTATGATTACAGTACAGTTAAACAGACAGAATTTTGAATATGATGTTCACTCACTGGTGAAAGCCTTTTATCCGGAAGAAAATGTGCAGATTGCGTATGCGCCGGAAGCTTTGGAGGAAAACTTAGCAGAGGGCTCTCTGTCACAGACGGAGAAAGAGATGGTGCGTGGATCAGGAAAGACACCGGAGGAGGAGACGCAGCCGTCTCTGAAGCTGGTGATTTCTTTCATCGGGGAAGGTGGGATCCGCGTACAGTTCCTGAAGCAGGGAAATGTGGAGCTGGAGGATGAGACGACGGCAGACTGGAGACTGGGCCGCAAGGAGGTCAAAAATGAGCTCAAACGGCTGTTGTACAGAATGCTGTCCGCCTATACGGGTCAGAAGCTTCCATGGGGGAATCTGACGGGAATCCGTCCGACAAAGATCCCCATGGCTCTGCTGGAACAGGGCTGGAAAAATTCCGATATTGCACAGTACATGCGTGATACGTATTATACCAGCAATGAAAAAACAGCTCTTGCCATTTCCATTGCCAACAAAGAGCGCCATATCCTGCAGAATCTTCACACAAACCTGATCCGGGAGAACGGGGACGGGACGAAGACAGAGCATAAAGGCGTGCCGGAAGGTTACAGCCTGTATGTGGGTATTCCATTTTGCCCAAGTATCTGTCTCTACTGTTCTTTCAGCTCCAGTCCCATACATCTGTGGAAGGATCAGGTGGACGCGTATCTCGATGCGCTGTGCAGGGAGATTGATTACGCGTCGGAGGCATTTCAGCGGAAAATTCTCGATACAGTATACATCGGCGGCGGGACGCCGACGACGCTGGAGCCGTATCAGATGGACAGGCTGCTGACGAAGCTTGAGAACAGCTTTTGCCTGGATCAGGTACAGGAGTTCACGGTGGAGGCAGGACGGCCTGACAGCATTACGCGGGAGAAGCTGGAAGTACTGCGTGACCATGGCATTTCCAGAATTTCAATCAACCCGCAGACCATGAACCAGAAAACGCTGGATTTCATCGGAAGGAAACACACGGTGGAGCAGACAGTGGAGATGTTCTGCCTGGCCAGAGAGCTGGGCTTTGACAATATCAATATGGATCTGATTGTCGGACTTCCAGGGGAAGAGAAACCGGAGGTGGAACACACACTGCAGGAGATCGTCAGACTTGATCCGGACAGTCTCACAGTCCACTCTCTGGCTGTAAAGCGCGCGGCCCGTCTCAGACTTTTCCGCGAGGAGCATAAGGAGATGACCATGACGAACAACCGGGAGATCATGGATATGACATCAGAGTATGCAGCAAAATCAGGATTATTTCCATATTATATGTACCGCCAGAAAAATATGGCCGGCAATTTTGAAAATGTGGGCTATGCAAAGGCTGGTAAAGAAGGAATCTACAATATCCTGATTATGGAAGAGGTTCAGAGTATTCTGGCACTAGGCGCGGGAGCATCCACGAAGCTTGTCTGGGCCAAGGACCGCATCGAACGGATTGAGAATGTAAAGGATATTAAGAATTATATAGAGCGCATTGATGAGATGATTGAGAGGAAGAAGGCGGGCCTGTATGAGTACAGTCAGTCATGAATACAAGAAAAAATATCCGATTATCCGCCCCAGTGTCGTAAAGGAGCTGGCACACGGCGTTATTGTCAGCAATCTGGCATATCGCGTCGGCAGAGAGATGAACTTTTCTGACGAAGATTGTTATGATCTGGCAGTGGCAGGCTTCCTCCATGATATTGGCAAGCTGGAGCTGTCCAAATATGTGAAGGGACATGAGAACGAGACGCTGATTATTGAGGAGATGAAGTATGTCAGACGCCATTCCATGCTGGGGGCGGCGATTCTGGAACACAGGGGATATTCACAGAAGATTGTGGATATGGTAAGATTCCACCACGAGAACTGTGACGGCTCCGGGTATCCCGATAATCTGACGCGGGAAGATATTCCGATCGGAGCCAGAATACTGCGGGTCTGTGATGTTTTTGCGGCGCTCACGACGGATCGTCCGTACCGCAAGGCTTTCGATGTGGAGACTTCCATGGAGCTGATGATCGAAGAGGCAAAGAACTATGATATTCAGGTGTTTCTTGCATTCATGAATGTTGTTCATGAGGGAGATATTGATCAGCTTCTGATCACGGAGGAGCTGGAGCATCAGCTTGTTCCGTATACGGCAGTACAGCAGGAAAAATGACAGATAGAATACGCCGCCGGGCCGTCAGGCAGGGGGCAGTACATAATTTCAGGAGGTAGTTGTATGATTACACAGGCACCAAGAGGCGTACAGGACTGGTACGGCGAGGAGATGCGCAAGCGCGCCATTGTCGAGAAGACAGCGCGTGAAATCGCGAGAACATACCATATGACAGAGATTATCACACCGATGTTTGAGCATACGGTGCTGTTTCAGCGAGGCGTGGGAGAGACAACGGACGTGGTACAGAAGGAAATGTACACGTTTGAGGATAAGGGCGGCAGAAGTATTACGCTGAAGCCGGAGGGAACAGCAGGCGTGATGCGTGCGTATCTGGAGCACAATATGTATGCGCAGCCGGCGCCGACGAAGCTGTACTATGTGACCCAGGCTTTCCGCTATGAGAAGCCTCAGAGCGGTCGTCTCAGACAGCATCATCAGTTTGGTGTGGAATTTGTGGGATCAAAGAGTCCTCTGGCAGAGGCAGAGCTGATAACACTGATCACAGAGCTGATCGGCAAGCTGGGACTGAAGGATGCGAAACTGCACCTGAACAGCATCGGCTGTAAAAACTGCCGGAAAACATACAACGATGCGCTGCTTGCATATCTGAAGGAGCATGAGGACAGTCTCTGCCCCACATGCCGTGAGCGTATGCAGAAAAATCCGCTGCGCGTCATCGACTGCAAGGTGGAGGAGTGCAAGCGGATTGTGGAGCATGCTCCGAAGACCATTGATTATCTGGATGATGAGTGCCGTGAGCATTTTGAGGAGCTGAAGTCTCTTCTTGATGAGCTTGGCATTGAGTATGTGGTGGATACAGGAATTGTCCGCGGTCTGGATTACTATACAAAGACCGTTTTTGAGTTCGTCGATTCCAACGGCTTCACGCTCTGCGGCGGCGGACGGTATGACGGGCTGATCCATGAGATTGACGAGAAACAGGATATTCCGTCGGTTGGATTTGGCATGGGAATTGAGCGTATTCTGTACTTTATGGAAAAAGAGGGCGTGGAGTTTGAGCCGGAGGAGCCGGTGGCACTGTACGTCGGTATTCTGGGTAAGGAAGCGCGGGGACGTGCATATCGCCTTGTCGATCAGCTTCGCAAGCAGGGAATTATTGTGGAGACAGATTATATGGACCGCAGTGTGAAAGCACAGATGAAGTATGCGAACAAGCTGGGCGCAAAGAAGACGGTGATCATCGGCACCCAGGAGCTGGAGGAGAACCGGGCCCGTGTGAAGGATATGGAGACGGGAGAGCAGGCAGAGGTGGCACTGGATCAGATTGCGGATTTGTTCCGGTGACACAATAACAGGCTGCCGGATTACTTACAAATCAGAAGTTTACATTATACGGCAGATGTGGTAGATTATGAGATGGGTTTGTGAATCCGTATCTGTGAATCGTATCTGTGAAGACACTGAACAGATACTGAGTTTTCGGGAACATCGACAGAAAATGATTCTGCTTATAAAAATGTTCTGAAAGATTTTGCCAATATGCGTCGGATTAAGGCGTTATACAGAGTATATGAGGAGGAATGGAAAATGGCTGAGGCTATGAAAGGGCTGAAGAGGACCCACCGCTGCACGGAAGTGTCAAAGGCAGACTGCGGCACCACCGTGACGGTCATGGGATGGGTTCAGAAGAGAAGAAATCTGGGAAGTCTGATTTTTGTTGACCTGCGTGACCGCTCCGGTCTGCTGCAGATTATTTTTGATGAGAAGGATATCGGAGCAGACGGCTTTGAGAAGGCCGGAACACTGCGCAGCGAATACGTCATTGCTGTAGTGGGACGGGTGGAGCTGCGCGAAGGTGCAGTCAATGAAGGGCTGAAGACGGGTGAGATTGAGCTCCGGGCTACAGAGCTTCGTGTGCTGTCAGAGTCCGAGACACCGCCTTTCCCGATTGAGGAGAACAGCCAGACGAAGGAGGAGCTTCGCCTGAAATACCGTTTCCTCGATTTGAGAAGACCGGACATCCAGAGAAATCTGATGCTCAGAAGCCGTGTGACCACAGAAGTCCGTAATTTCCTCTCGGAGGAGGGATTCCTGGAGATTGAGACACCGATTCTGATCAAGAGCACGCCGGAAGGTGCGAGAGACTATCTTGTTCCTAGCCGTGTTCACCCGGGACATTTTTATGCGCTTCCCCAGTCACCGCAGTTATTTAAGCAGCTTCTGATGTGCTCCGGCTATGACCGTTACTTCCAGATTGCAAAGTGCTTCCGTGATGAGGATCTCCGCGCGGATCGTCAGCCGGAATTTACGCAGATCGATATGGAGCTGTCTTTCGTGGATGTCGACGATGTCATTGATGTAAATGAGCGCCTTCTGGCGAGAATCTTTAAAAATATACTTGGTGTGGAGATACCGCTTCCGATTCAGAGAATGACGTGGCAGGAAGCCATGGATCGCTTCGGCTCAGACAAGCCGGATCTCCGCTTTGGCATGGAACTTCATGATGTGTCTGATATTGTAAAGAACTGTGGCTTCTCCGTATTCACAAATGCGCTGGCAGCAGGCGGAAGTGTCCGCGGTATCAATGCAAACGGTCAGGGCAGCATGCCCCGCAAGAAGATTGACGCCCTGGTGGAGTTTGCGAAGGGCTATGGCGCAAAGGGCCTTGCTTACCTTGTAATCAATCCGGACGGCACATACAAATCCTCTTTTGCAAAGTTCATGACAGAGGAAGAGCTGCATGCGCTGGTACAGGCCATGGATGGTCAGCCGGGCGACCTGCTTCTGTTTGCGGCTGACAGAAACAAAGTTGTGTGGGATGTACTGGGTGCACTGCGTATTGAAATCGCAAAAAATCTGGGACTTCTGAAGAAAGACGACTACCGGTTCCTCTGGGTGACAGAATTCCCGCTGCTTGAGTGGGATGAGGAGGATAAACGTTTTGTAGCCATGCACCATCCGTTTACCATGCTGATGGAGGAGGACTTTGACAAGCTTGACAGTGATCCGGGTGCAGTCCGTGCAAAGGCATACGATATTGTCCTGAACGGAACAGAGCTGGGCGGAGGAAGCGTTCGTATCTTCCAGAGTGATATCCAGAATAAGATGTTTGATATGCTGGGATTCACGAAAGAGCAGGCGCAGGAGCAGTTCGGATTCCTGCTGAATGCGTTCAGGTACGGAGTACCGCCTCACGCAGGACTGGCATTTGGGCTGGACCGTCTGATCATGCTGATGACAGGCGCTGACAGCATCCGCGAAGTGATCGCATTCCCGAAGGTGAAGGATGCCTCCGATCTGATGACAGAGGCACCGTCTGTGGTGGACGATAAGCAGCTTCAGGAGCTGTGCCTTGCGTGTACGGATATTGAGAAATAATTCAGTATAAAATCATTCAGAATATAACAAACGGCAGTCCCGTGCAGAGACAGTCAGGAGCGTATCTCCCTGCTGTCTCCTCACGGAACTGCCGTTTATCTTCCGGGAAGAATGATCTCCGTGTGAGTTTCCCGGGAAACTGCATTGAACGCATCTATGGCGCTCTCCATATCACCCATGACGGCGTTCGTAAACGCATCGTCAAAGTAGACAATCCATGAGCTGCCGTTGTTGCGGAATGTCAGCTCCACATCGGTGGATGTTGTCTCTGTATTCTGCTGCAGAGATTCAAGCAGAAGACGTGCCGTCTCGTTGGAAAAAGTGACGTCATCGTCCCGGATAGACCGTGAAGTGGCGGCATAGGCAAGGAGCTTCTGTCTGTATACCGTCAGTACATTTGTCATATCGATGCTGAAAACGCGGATGACAGCAGATGCCTTGTTGCCGTCCTCTGTGCATTTCAGAATTTCATAATCAAAATCCTCAGCCAGCTGTCTGATAAACTCTTCGTCGATGAGCTGATAATAATCTGTATTGTAGGTGGCAAAGATATCTTCTGCAGACAGATATTCGTGCCACTGATTTGCATCCATGGTCCTGAGGCCGTCGAGAGAGATGGACAGCACCTCTGACGCGGACAGAAGATAGGGATCATTCATATAGGAAATAAACCCACTGACTAGCTCATTCTCCAGCGTATCGTCTGCAAGGATCACCCAGTCCCCGTTTTCTCTGCGCAGATGAAAATAGGCAGTGGTGACGACGCTCTCATAGGAATGGGAAGCGAGTGTATCGCGCAGAAGAAGATAATAGTCGCTGGTGGTGGCAGTTGTCTGTTCCGGAAAAGGATCGGCAGACTGACGCAGTATTTCTGTGCACAGATCGTGGGCCAGCGACTGCATGTCGATATTTGTGATATTGACACTGACGGTGGCCTCATCTCCGGTAATCTGTTCATTATGAATACTGTATTGAAAATCCTGGAAGAAGAGTGTGACTGCCTCGGCGGTTTCATCTCCGATTTCGCCGGAGGCAAGGTGGGAATTTGTAAGATTTTCATAAGAAACAAAGGATTGTATGGTCTGCGGGTCCAGCTCTTCAATCAGCTCCAGCTCGTACTGGACAGCCTGCGACGGGCTGCCCATCCGCCTGCTGTTCCAGGAATACAGAAAACTGATTGACAGAAGCTGTATGACGAGAATCGCCGGTATACCGATGGCGAAGGAGAGATGACGCGTCTTGTGATGGAACACGTACATGCCAATCAGAATTCCGATGCTGCCAAAAAGCAGAGCAATCAGAAACAAAGTCTTTTCGGGGACACGCCACCTTCTGTGCCGGGCCTTGTACTTGTCTATACCCATAATAAAAAAGCCGATCAGATTAATGATGATGACATAGGTGATCAGTACTGTTCTCATAAATTCCTCCGACAATAAGTGCGTTGTTAAACCTATCTTATATGAAAAAAGACAGAATGTCAAACGTAATTTATCTGTGCAGAAAAGTAGTCATGTTTCGACATGGCATATCGATAATAGATGTCGGATGTCCGCGCAAGACGAACAAATGAAAAAATATGGCGGACAAGCCTTGACTTTTCCTGTAAACAAAGGTATGATGGAACAGATTCGCTGTAAATGGCGAAATATAACAGGGTAACTGTTCAGAACAGATACGTAACAGGAATGAACTGGAGGATGAAAATATGTATTCACTTGACGAAGTAAAGCGCGTGGACTGCGAAGTGGCAGAAGCGATTGTTGCAGAACAGGAGCGGCAGAACAGTCACATTGAACTGATTGCGTCAGAAAACTGGGTTTCCAAAGCCGTTATGGCAGCTATGGGAAGTCCGCTGACCAACAAGTATGCGGAAGGATATCCGGGAAAAAGATATTACGGAGGATGTGAGTGCGTTGACGTAGTCGAAGAGCTTGCAAGAAACCGCGCCATGGAACTGTTTGGATGTACGTATGCGAATGTTCAGCCGCATTCCGGTGCACAGGCAAATATGGCAGTCTTTTTCGCTCTGCTTAAGCCCGGTGACACTGTGCTTGGCATGAATCTGGCTCACGGCGGTCACCTGACACACGGAAGCCCTGCAAATATGTCCGGCACTTATTTCAACGCTGTTTCATACGGGGTGAATGACGAAGGATTCATCGATTATGATAAAGTGAGAGAGACTGCCCTTGCGTGCCGGCCGAAGCTGATTGTGGCAGGTGCCAGTGCATACGCACGTACCATTGATTTTGCAAAATTCCGTGAGATCGCAGACGAGGTGGGGGCGTATCTGATGGTGGATATGGCACACATTGCAGGACTTGTGGCGGCAGGACTGCATCCGAGTCCGATTCCGTATGCGCACGTGACAACCACCACGACCCACAAGACACTGCGCGGTCCCCGCGGCGGCATGATTCTTTCCAGCGCCGAGTTCGCGAAGGAGGCCAATTTCAACAAGGCAATCTTCCCGGGTATTCAGGGAGGACCTCTGATGCATGTGATCGCGGCAAAGGCCGTATGCTTCAGGGAAGCACTTCAGCCTGAGTACAAAGAGTATCAGACAAATGTAGTGAAGAATGCCAGGATGCTCAGTGCGGCTCTGATGGAGAGGGGCATTAAGATCGTATCCGGCGGTACAGACAATCACCTGATGCTCGTTGATCTGACAAGCGTCGGAAAGACAGGTAAGGAGACGGAACATCTTCTTGACAGTGTGAATATTACCTGCAATAAAAATACGATTCCGAACGATCCGCAGTCTGCGTTTGTCACCAGCGGTATCCGCCTCGGAACGCCGGCAGTCACCTCCCGCGGAATGAATGAGGCTGATATGGAAGTGATTGCAGAGGCAATCTCCATGATGCTCCATGACGAAAAAGACTGTGCTTCGAGAGCACAGGCTCTTGTGAAATCTCTTACAGAGAAATATCCTCTGATCTGACAGTACAGAGGGAGAATATGATTCGCGGGCAGTACAGACTGCGCCGCAGACAGAAAGAAAGTATTCATCTGGATACAGCCGGGGCTGCCGCAGAGCAGGATGACCACAGGGATCAGCCTGCTCTGGAGGCAGCTTTGTTAATGTTTCATCATTTGTGAAAAAAATGTGTCTTTATGAAGTATTAAGAAAATAGTTCTTTCATTTGAAGAAAGTTGTGGTATATTGTTAACGTAATTATTCTCATATACAGCAAGGAGCAGTCTGCGCTTCGGCAGACTGATAAAATATAGGCAAAGGGGAGCATATTCATGAAAAAAGCTTTGGTAACTGTCCTCATTCTGGGACTTCTCGGAGCAGGAGGATACGGGGCGTATTATTACTTCTATTTAGATAAAGGTAATGATGGGGAGCGTGTCTCTTCCACCAGTGAGGATGCGGTGTACGTGGATTCCGTGTCCGCAATCACAGGCTTTGGCAGCGGTGCCGGTCTGTATGACCGCTATGGCGGTGAGGTGGAGCCCCAGGCAACTATGGAGGTAAAGCTGGAGTCTGAGCGCACGGTGGCGGAATGCTACGTCAAGGTCGGCGATGAGGTGAAGGAAGGCCAGAAGCTGTTTACATATGATACGCAGGAGGATGAGGATAAGCTGGCTCAGGCAGAGATTGAGATTGAGCGCTGCAAGGGCGATATCGAGGTGGCGCAGGAGGAGATCGAGCAGGCTGAGAAGGAGAAGGCAAAGGCAGATGAGGATGATAAGCTTGCCTACACGACACAGATTCTGACAGCACAGAATACGATCAAACGTTCCGAGTATGAGATCAAGACTCACGAGCTGGAGATCGAGCAGCTGAAGGATGGGATGGAGAATGCCACAGTCTATGCGGAGATGGCGGGTATTATTCAGAAGATCGCCGACCCGAATCAGACGGATTACTCCTATTCCTACTCTGACAGCAACGAGAGTGCCTACATTACGATCCTGGCGCTGGGGGATTACAGAATCAAGGGTTCCGTAAATGAACAGAATCTGAAAAATCTGGATACAGGTATGCCTGTGATTGTCTATTCCAGAGTGGACAGCTCTCTGACCTGGAAGGGCACAATATCGGAGATCAATACAGACAATAAGGAAGACAACAGCCAGGAGAGCAACTACTATTATTACGGTGAGTCGGCAGGTTCCTCCAGCTATTCCTTTTACGTGGAGCTTGAGAACTCGGAGGGTCTGATTCTCGGACAGCACGTATATATGGAGGCGGATGCAGGACAGAATGACCAGAAGGATGGCCTCTGGCTGGAGGAGTACTATATCCTTCAGGAGGATGAGAAGGCGTATGTCTGGCTTGCCAATTCTTCCAATGTGATCGAGAAGCATGAGATCACGCTGGGGGATTATGACGGGGAACTGATGGAGTACGAGGTGACAGACGGACTGGACGGCGAGGATTATATTGCATTCCCCACAGACGATATGGAAGAGGGTCTTCCCGTTATTTACAATGATTACAGTTCCGCAGCAGATGATCTGATGTCCGGCGATGATTACTCTGATATGGAATCCTATGAGGATTGGGGCGCGTACGATGATATGGATCAGGATCTGGCCTTTGGTGACGGAGAGTACGGCTCAGGAGAAGATCTTGAGTGGGATGACAGTGAGTATGAGGAGGACGGATCTTATTACGACGATTACGATGAGTTTGAGGAAGACGGGTCCTACTATGATGCGGATATGGATGAATTTTACGATATGGGTGAGGAGTTCGCAGATGAAGGAGCGGATTCTTTCGGAACATTCGGCGAAGAGTAACGTAGGGAGGTTATCTTGTGATCCTGAAACTTGAGCATATTTATAAGGACTATATTCAGGGAAAAATGACAGTTCCTGTGTTGAAGGATGTATGCCTGAATGTGGAAAAGGGTGAATACGTGGCGATCATGGGGCCGTCCGGTTCCGGAAAATCGACACTGATGAATATTATAGGCTGTCTCGACCGGCCGACCTCCGGTACCTATGAGCTGGCGGGCAGGGACGTTCTGAATCTGAATGACAAGAGCCAGGCGGATGTACGGCTGCACAGCATAGGGTTCGTGTTCCAGAACTTTCAGCTTCTGCCGCGTATGTCGGCACTTGATAATGTCGCTCTCCCTCTGCTGTACGCCGGAGTCCGCAAACGCGTGCGCAGGCAGCGGGCACATGAGGCACTGGTTCGCGTCGGCCTGGAAGAACGTGTGAATTTCAAGCCGACACAGCTTTCCGGAGGTCAGAAGCAGCGTGTGGCCATTGCACGTGCGATGGTCAACCGTCCGGAGATTCTTCTGGCAGACGAGCCGACGGGAGCCCTTGACTCCAAGTCGAGCAAACAGGTCATGGAACTGTTTCAGAAGCTGAATGATGAAGGCGTTACGATCATTATGATCACCCACGACAGCAATATTGCGGGATACGCCAAGCGAGTTGTGGATATATTTGACGGTGAGCTGTCAGAACACAGGGAGGTGGTTCAATGAAGCTGAGGACAGTATTTATCTGCGGACTGGTGACTGTGGCAGCAGTCGGTGGAATCGGTTACGGTGCATACTTTTCCATGCAGAGCAAAAAGGTTCCTGTGGAGGTAGTGCCTGTCTCCAATGTGAATACAGGATACTGGGGATCAACAGACTCAATTTACGGGACTGTCACTTCACAGGTCTCACAGATAGTTATGCTGGATGAGGAGTATCCGATTGAAAAGATTTATGTGGAACCGGGAGACAGTGTAAAGGAAGGGAGTCCTCTTTTTTCTTATGATATGACGCTTCCTGAGTTGGAACTGGAGATGGAGCAGCTTTCACTTCAGACACAGGAACTGACACTTGCAAGGCTGGAGAAAGATCTGACAAAGCTGAAAAATACCAATGCGACAGCGTCTCTCGAGACACAGGATTCGCTGTTTACGGCAGCTTCCGGAGAGGAAGAGCTTCTGGTTGAGCCGACGCCCGGAGAGACGGACGTGACAGGCCAGACGGGTGAACAGCAGACGAATGGAAGCAAAGCCGACGAAGGCCAGGATAACGGATCAGGTGTTTCGTCTGATGAGGGAATCCGGATCGACGGAATAGAAGCTGTGGATTCTGTTCCCCTGGAAAACCAGGCGGAAAGCGCAGTGTCTGAGCCGGGCCAGGCCGCGGAATTAAACGCAGCAGAAAGTGAAGAGGATGATACACAGAATACATCAGAGGATCTTTTCTCGGTGGAAAGTATGGTGAATGCCTACGAACAGCTTGTGACAGCCATTGATGAGCTGTATCGTGCGCATGGGGAAGATATCCGTTCCGGAGATATTTCCTCCCCGATTAAGGAAGCTGTGCTGTATTACCGGAAGCATCTGGCGGATGAGAATATCCGTGAGGAAGATGCGGATGACGGTACAGTGAAAGAGATTCGTGAATATATTATCCGTCAGAATGTGCAGAGTGAACTCGGAGAAGAGAAAACCGCAATATTACAGAATTTCAGTCAGATGCTGGACAATTACCAGGTACTCTGTGTGGATATGATGATTGAGGAAGCGCAGGCTCTGAGCGGGGAGCAGCTTGTGGCTGCGATGGAGACCATAGAAGAACATTATGAGCTCCTGTCCACTAAAATGCAGGAGGATCTTAAGAATACAGAGCTGCTTGAATCACTGCGGGATCGGGCGGAGGAGATTACCGACAGCAGTGAAAATGGCGGACAGGGCGAAAGCGAGACCGGTGCAACAGAGGCGGAAACAAGTGAATCCGGTACAGAAACAGAGACGGAAACCGACGAATCCGGTACAGAAACGGAGACGGAAACCGGTGAATCCGGTACAGAAACAGAGACGGAAACCGGCGAATCCGGTACAGAAACGGAGACGGAAACCGGTGAATCCGGTACAGAAACGGAGACAGAAACCGGCGAATCAGAGACAGAGACGGAGACCGGAACCGGTGAATCAGAGACAGAAACAGAGAGCGGAACCGGCGAATCAGAGACAGAGACCGATCTGGCTGTGGCAGTTACGGATTTCCGGACAAAAGCAGAAGCGATTCTGATGGAGGGCGCTCAGCCCTCAAGAGAGGATTATCTGTCTGCCATTGATCTGTATCAGCAGTTTCTGGCGAATCCGAAGGCAGATATATTAAGCGCTGAGACAGGCGCTAAAATGGAAGAATATGAGCTGAGCGGGGAAGCAGCTGCGTATCTGAATACACTGAGTGAGACAGCCTCACAGGAAGTATCGGATACGTATCGGCAGATCTGCTTTGCGTACGTCAGATTCATGGTGACAAGAATGGATCCGAAGGCGCTTGTGAGGGATGATCTGACAGCAGCTGTGGAGGCATATACGGCCCTTGGCCTGACATGGCAGAGTGCACTGGAACAGCAGTGGCAGCAGGAGCAGCGCGCTTTGGCCCAGGGCAGCCAGACGACGCAGGCGGGCAGCAGTGAGCTTCTCCAGACGACAGATCCGCAGAATACTGCCACTTTGCCCGGTGCAGAGACACCTGCATCTGAAGCGGCAGGTACATATCCGTCGCTTCTGGATTACCTGACTGCATACGATATGATTCTGAAGATTCAGGAGCTGGACCTTCAGCAGGATAAAAATGAACTGAAAGCAGATTTGCAGGAGCTCAAGGAAGCGTACCTGAATCTTACGGAGACACAGAGAACACTGGTATGGAATCAGCAGACACTGATTGACCTGCTGAAAGAATATGACCTGTGGAATACGGAGACAGAGACAGAACCGCAGACCGAGCCTGGCGGCGGCGGTGGAGGCTACGGAGATTTTGATTACTCCGACGGTGATTACTACACTGCTGAGGAGCTGCAGGAGATGATCAAGGATAAAGAGCGGGAGATCAAGGACTGTGAACTTGAAATCCGTGAGTCTGAAATCGCCGTCAGAAAGCAGCAGCGAATTGTGGACGGCAAGGTGGTAAAGAGTACCATGGAAGGAACTGTAATCACCATCGGCTCCGAGGATGGAAGCTCTGACAATGACTATTTCGTGAAGGTGGCCAGTGAGGCCGGACTTTTTGCGAAAGGTGCCATGAGTGAGCTTGCACTCGAAAAGATCAGTGTCGGCGACAGAATTTCCGGTATGCTGACAGACAGCGGGATGACGTTCACTGCTGTGATCAAGGAAATATCTGAGTATCCGGAGGCCGACAGCAGTTCGGGTTACTACTACAGCAGCGAGAATTCCAATGCGTCCTACTATCCGTTCTACGCATTAATTGAAGATTCCGAGGGACTGGAAGAGGGCGAGGCCGAAATTCAGCTTTCTGAGACCATGACGAATGCCATGGATGCCATTTATCTGGAACTGTTTTTTGTGCGGACGGACAGTGACGGCAGCTCCTATGTGTACAAGCAGGGGAGCGACGGATTGCTGGTGAAACAGACTGTTACGACGGGAAAGACTGTCTCCAATTATGCGGTGGAGATCACATCCGGGCTGGAGTTTACAGACAAAATTGCCTTCCCGTACGGTGACGATGTGTTCGAGGGCGCGAAGACAAAAGAGGTAGATATGCTGGAAGCTGCCTATATGTAGCAGTGATGGCAGCAGGAGGTGTAAGATTTGCTTGAAAATATAAGATTGTCCTTCCAGGGAATCTGGTCGCATAAAATGAGATCTTTTCTGACCATGCTTGGAATTATTATTGGTATTGCTTCTATTATTTCAATTGTATCTACGATTAAAGGGACGAATGAGGAGATCAAAAACAGTCTCGTCGGTTCCGGAAACAATACGGTGGAAATCAAGCTTCAGCAGGGCGGATGGGATTATTCCATCATGTCCCAGGCTGATATTCCCTTTGGAATCCGCATGGTGAGTGATGAGACGCGTCAGGAGATTCTGGATCTCGAGTCTGTGAAAAATGTGACCTGCTACAATGAGAGAATGTCGTACTCTGATAATATTTACTATCAGAATACTGTGATTTCTGACGTTGCGGTGCGCGGAATTGACACCAGCTATTTTGACACGACAGGTTATGTGATCAGGACCGGCAGAAATTTTATTGAGGATGATTACAAAAATTTCCGCAAGGTGCTGATTGTGGATCAGTCTATCTGTGATTCTGTCTTTCCGGGAGAAAATCCCATCGGCAAGACCATAGAGATTGGCAAGGTACCGTTTCTTGTCGTCGGAGTGGTGGAGAAATCCAACAGCTTTACGCCGAATATCAAATCAATTTCTGACTGGTACAGCTATGAGTATTCGGACTCTGCCGGATATCTGTACATGCCGAAATCATCCTGGCCCATTACATACTGTTATGACGAGCCTGAAAATGTCATCGTCAAGGCGGTCAGCACAGATGATATGGAAAAGGCAGGGCAGAAAACCGAAGAAATTCTCACAAAAACAGTCTCTTCCGACCAGACTGAGGTCAAATATAAGGCTGATAATCTGATCGAACAGGCCCGGCAGATGCAGGAGCTCAGTTCGGCGACGAACAACCAGCTGATCTGGATTGCCAGCATTTCTCTTCTGGTGGGCGGTATCGGTGTAATGAACATTATGCTGGTATCCGTGACGGAGCGTACCAGTGAGATCGGTCTGAAAAAAGCCATCGGAGCCAGAAAGGGAGCGATTCTGGGACAGTTTCTGACAGAAGCTGCCGTACTGACGAGCCTTGGCGGAATGATCGGTGTGGCTGCAGGTATCGGTATGGCACAGGTAATTAACCGTATTTCCAAGGTGGCCGTGTCCATCAGTGTTCCTGCCTCTGTAATAGCTGTTCTGTTTTCCATGCTGATCGGTATTATTTTCGGACTTCTCCCGTCTATCAAGGCGGCCAATCTCGATCCAATCGAGGCGCTGAGACGCGAATAGTTGAGATGTAAACAAAAAAGGACTTGCCTTGCGGCAGGTCCTTATGTTATAATATCGAAGTTGCGAAACTAAACACGCATGTGGATTCTGGAGATGGTGCCACAGCGCCGGCAGATATGCAGCGCAGGTTCCCGAAAGGGTCAGGTCTCTCTGGAAGCGTGAGACATGCGGAAGAATTCAACCAAAAGGAGAAAAGACATGAGTGTAATTTCAATGAAACAGTTACTTGAGGCAGGCGTTCATTTCGGACATCAGACAAGAAGATGGAACCCGAAGATGGCAGAGTACATCTACACAGAGCGTAACGGCATCTACATCATCGACCTTCAGAAATCTGTAGGAAAGGTTGACGAGGCATGCAGAGCGATCGCTGACATCGCTGCCAACGGCGGAAACATCCTGTTCGTAGGTACAAAGAAACAGGCTCAGGATGCAGTGCAGACAGAGGCTGAGAGATGCGGTATGTTCTATGTAAATGAGAGATGGCTCGGTGGTATGCTGACAAACTTCAAGACAATCCAGAGCAGAATCAAACGTCTGAAAGACATTGAGACAATGCAGGAGGACGGAACTTTTGATGTACTGCCGAAGAAGGAAGTTATCGCGCTGAAGAAAGAGCAGGAGAAGCTTCAGAAGAACCTTGGCGGTATCAAGGAAATGAAGAAGATCCCGGATGCTATTTTTGTAGTAGACCCGAAGAAGGAAAGAATCTGCGTACAGGAAGCACATACACTTGGTATTCCGCTTATCGGTATCTGTGATACAAACTGTGATCCGGAAGAGCTGGACTATGTAATCCCGGGTAACGATGATGCAATCCGTGCTGTAAAACTGATCGTTTCCAAGATGGCAGACGCAGTAATCGAGGCAAAGCAGGGTGCTGAGGAAGTAGTAGAGGAAGCTTTCGAGGAAGCTCCGGTAGAGGCACTTGCTGAGTAATTGCAGATCAGATACAGGCTCCGTTTTCCGGGGCCTGGTTAATAAGAGCACAGAACCACAATCCAGGAGGAATATACAATGGCTATCACAGCAGGAATGGTAAAAGAGTTAAGAGAGATGACAGGCGCTGGCATGATGGACTGCAAGAAGGCACTGACAGCGACTGAAGGTGATATGGACAAGGCAGTAGAATGGCTGAGAGAGAAAGGTCTGGCTACCGCTCAGAAGAAGGCTGGAAGAATTGCAGCTGAAGGTCTTGTAAAGCTGATCGTATCCGAGGATGCAAAGAAGGCAGTTGCAGTAGAAGTAAATGCAGAGACAGACTTCGTTGCAAAGAACGAGAAATTCCAGGGCTATGTTGCACAGGTTGCTGAGCAGGCTATGGAGACAACAGCAGCAGATATCGACGCTTTCCTGGCAGAGCCGTGGAAATTCGATACAACAAAGACTGTTAAGGAAGCCCTTGCAGGACAGATTGCTGTTATCGGCGAGAACATGAACATCAGAAGATTTGTTCAGGTAACTGAGGATGCAGGCTTTGTTGCAGACTACACACACATGGGCGGCAAGATCGGTGTTCTCGTAGATGTTGAGACAGACGTTGTAAACGACGAGATCAGAGAGATGGCAAAGAACGTAGCTATGCAGGTAGCAGCTCTGAAGCCGCAGTATACAAACAGATCTGAAGTAAGCGAAGACTACATCGCTCACGAGAAAGAGATTCTTATGGCTCAGATCATGAACGACCCGAAGGAATCCCAGAAGCCTGAGAAGGTTATCCAGGGCATGATCAACGGACGTATCAATAAAGAGCTGAAAGAGATCTGTCTGCTTGATCAGGTTTACGTAAAGGCAGAGGACGGAAAGCAGTCCGTAGCTCAGTATGTGGACAGCGTTGCAAAGGCAGCAGGCGCAAAGGTTACAATCAAGAGCTTTGTTCGTTGGGAGACAGGCGAAGGTATCGAGAAGAAGGAAGAGGACTTTGCGGCAGAAGTTGCTAAGCAGATGGGAATGTAATCCCGATTTTGCAAATCTTAAATAAGAACCTTATAACCCTTGAAAATCCAGTATTTTCAAGGGTTTTTCCTTTCCAGGGCACTTCATATATTGCATTATAAATTCATGTAACTTTTTAGGTGATTTTTCGTAATTGGTTCGTCAGTGTTTTCGTAATGATCCTGTACGAACTTCTTAACGTAAACTTCGCATGATTTTTAAGAAAAATGTGGCGATTTCGGTAGCTATCTATAATGTAATTTATAATGCAACTTTTCATTTTCGTAATCTTCGTAAAAAATCCACTATTATTTCTTACTATTTTTCCTTCCTGATACCGGAAAGGAATGAATATGGCAAAAATTATATCCGTAGTCAACCAAAAAGGCGGAACTGGAAAATCCGCATGTGCGGCAAATCTTGGTGTAGGGTTGGCTCTTATGAATAAGAAGGTGTTAGTTGTGGATGCTGATCCTCAGTCAGATGTGTCTGCTGGATTTGGATTCCGTGACTGCGATAATAGTAATGAAACATTAACAACGCTGATGGAAATGGTGTTGAGTGATGAAGATATTCCGGAGAACTGCTTTATCCAGCATACAGAGGAAGGTATTGATATTATCTGTTCCAATATTGGACTGGCAGGAACCGAGGTTCAGCTTGTAAATGCAATGAGCCGTGAATTTGTTCTGAAACAGATATTAAACAGGGTAAAAGACCGGTACGATACAATTTTGATAGATTGTATGCCATTTTTGGGTATGATCACTATCAATGCCCTGGCAGCGTCGGATGAAGTGTTGATTCCGGTAGAAGCATCCTATCTTCCAATCAAAGGACTGCAACAGCTCTTGAAGACAATCGGTAAAGTCAGAAGACAGATTAACCCGAAACTGCAGATTGCCGGTATCCTTTTCAGTATGGTGGATGCCCATACAAATGATGCCAGAAACAACATGGAATTGCTTCATAATGCCTATGGAAATCAGATTCATGTGTTTGACAATTATATTCCATTTTCTGTCAGGATGAAAGAAGCAGTCAGAGAGGGACAGAGTATTTTTAAATACGAACCAAAAGGTAAAGTTGCGAAAGCATATATGAATTTTGCAGAGGAGGTTCTTGAACATGGCAGGTAAAAAGAAATCAACACCAATTCCATTACAGTCATTAGATGCCCTATTCGGAACAACAAGTGAGGAACAGGCAGGCATCCAATAGATTGCTTTGGATAATCTGCATCCTTTCTCGAATCATCCGTTTAAGGTTCTGGATGATGACAAAATGGCTGAGTTGTCTGAGAGTGTAAGGACGCATGGGATTTTGGTGCCTGGTATTGTGAGAATAAAGGATACCGGCGGTTATGAAATTATAGCGGGGCACCGCCGCAAGAGGGCGTGTGAGATTGCAGGCTTGAAAACTATGCCAGTTATTATTAAGGACCTGACAGATGATGAATCGACGGTGATTATGGTTGACTCAAACATTCAGCGTGAAGAACTGTTGATCAGTGAAAAGGCATTTGCCTATAAGATGAAATATGATGCATTGAAACGTCAGGGCAAACGAAGTGATTTAACTTCTTGCCAAGTTGGCAAGAAGTTGGCGGCAGAGGAAGTCAGTCAGAATACCGGAGATAGTACCCGACAGATTTTGAGATATATCCATCTGACAGAATTGATTCCGGAAATGTTATGTCTGGCGGATGACAAAAAGATTCCTTTCAATACTGCGGTAGAATTATCTTACTTGAAATTGGAAGAACAGAAACTATTACTCCAATATATGAATAATCATGCCATGGTACCTTCAATGAAGCAGGCACAGGAATTAAAGCAGATGTCAAAGGAACAGACACTGACATATCTTGAGATTGATCAGATTTGTATGAAAGAGAAAACAGAAAAATTTCAAGTGCAGATTCCAGCAAAGAAACTGAAGCAGTATTTCCCAGAGACATATACAAAGAATCAGATGGAGGAGATAATTTTTATGTTACTTGAGTCGTGGGTAAAGAGAGAAGGTAAAAATGAATAGTGAAGATACAGTAAGAAGGTTGCAGAAATATCAGAGAAATATTGAAAAGATTAAAAGGAGCAAAAAGATGACGATTGAGGATGTGATTAAAAAAGCACTGATACCGATGATATCTATGGTGTTCTGGCTCTGGATTGTTTATTGTAAAATAAAAAGTCTGAAGGATCTGCAGCTGGATGTGATTGATCTGTATTTTGTACACTGGCCGTTTCCGAATTATCACGCACCGGGATGCGACGGCAATGCCAGAAACAAGGATTCCAGACCGTTTTCCGTCGAGGAGTTTATGAAGACCTGGAGACAGTGCGAACAGCTGGTGGACATGGGCCTGGTGCGATATATCGGAATGTCCAATATGACGGTACCGAAACTGAAAGCAGTCCTGCCGCTTTGCCGGATTCGGCCGGCCGCGCTGGAGATGGAGTGCCATCCGTCTTTCCAGCAGCCGGAGCTGTATGACTACGCAGTTGCCCATCAGATCCAGCCGGTGGGATACTGTCCCATCGGATCACCTTCAAGGCCTGAGCGTGACCGCACAGAAGAGGATGTGGCGGATACCCAGATGCCTGAGATCGTTGAGATCGCAAAGGCACACAATGTACATCCGGCTATCGTCTGTCTGAAATGGGCAGTCCAGAGAGGACAGATTCCGATTCCGTTTTCCGTGAAAGAGCCGCAGTACGTCTCCAATCTGAAATGTGTGACAGAGGATCCTCTGACGGAGGAGGAGCTGAAGATCATTCAGAGTGTGAACAAGAATTGTCGTCTGATCAAAGGCCAGGTATTTTTGTGGGAAGGTGCAAAAGGCTGGGAAGATCTCTGGGATGTAGATGGTGTGATCACACAGTAAGAGGGAGGAAAGAGACATGCTGAAAGGGATTCCGAAACTATTATCACCTGAACTGCTGAAGGTGTTGTGTGAGATGGGACACAGTGACCGTCTGGTGATCGTGGACGGCAATTTCCCGTCGGAAAGCATCGGCAAAAATGCCATTGTGATCCGGATGGACGGGCATGGTGTGCCGGAAATACTGGATGCGATACTTCAGTTATTTCCGTTGGACAGCTATGTGGAACATCCGGTGAATCTGATGGAAGTCATGCCGGGAGACGATGTGGAGACGCCCATCTGGGACACCTACAAAGAGATCGTAAAACGGCACGAAACCCGCGGAGAAGCTGTGATCGGACAGATCGAGCGGTTCACATTTTATGAAGAGGCCCAAAAGGCATATGCGGTGATCGCGACAGGAAAGAGTGCGCTGTACGCGAACATTATGCTTCAGAAAGGTGTCGTTGTAGAATAAGGTACGATTGTTGAAAAAAACGGGGCGCCATCTGCGGAAATGTGGTATAATAGCAGAAGGCGTCCGTTGTTTTTGGAGACAGTAAAGGTAACAGTATGGAAAGAATGAATCATAAGTTCCGGTCATTGAACGGAAAGAATCGTGTTCTGAGACAGTTTCTGATCACATATGTGATTGTATTTATTGTACCGCTGCTGATATGATACGATCGCGCGGCAGCTGACCGGAAATATGGAGCCGGAAAATACTGCGGAAAACAGTGCGGATCGGATTTCGCAGGAGGAAAAATCTGACGGGATACGCGGACGGCTGGAGGAGCTGGAGAAAACAGATACGGAGTTTGTGCTGTTTACCACAGCCTCCTGCGACAGCTGCCGGAATGTAAAAACATGGATGGAAGAGCATCTCTCCGGTTTGCCGGTGAAAACAGCCGAAGAAAGTATTATGGAACCGTCGGGTTATGAGCTGCTGCAGATGATGATTCGGCATTATGAAGTACCCGATCAGGATCAGCAGGTGCCGGTACTTTTTTACCGGGGAGGCTATCTGTCCGGTGAAAAAGCCATCTGTGAAGGGATTTTGGTACTTCTGGAGCAGGAACCGTATATGGGGAGCTGGACAGACATCGGGGATGATATCCGGGAAGAGAGGATGCCGGAAAAACAGGCGTGGTGGAAGATCCTGCTGACTGGATTCGTCAATGGACTGAACCCCTGCGGGATGTCCATGCTTCTTATGGTACTGTCTCTTCTGATGAACACAGAATCCGGTTTTCTGAAAGGGAGCCTGAGTTACCTGGCAGGGAAATTTATTGCCTATTTTTTTATGGGCACCGGTGCGTTTTTCCTGTTTGCCGCGGTGGAAACCTCAGGATTTTTGCAGCTGGAGCGGGGGCTTACGGCTGCATTTGCGGTACTTGCTTTTCTCATAGGTATTCTGAACTTTGTCGATTACCGGAACGTGAGAAGAAAACAGTACGGGAAGGTGATCGTTCAGCTGCCGGCAGTACTGCGCAAGAAAAACCACCGGTGGATCGAAAAACTGAAGCAGATACCCGCTATGTTTCTTGTCCCTTTCCTGTTTGGACTTGGCATGGTGATCTCTATGGGAGAGTTTTTCTGTACCGGGCAGATGTATGCGGCTTCGGTGCTGTATGTGGCGCGGATGCAGAGCAGGATCACGGCGGAAATCGTTCTGTGGCTGCTGCTTTATGTATCAGCCATGTGCCTGCCGCTTCTGCTTCTGATCCTTGTCATTCAGAAAAGCAGAAATCTTCTGGCAGTCTCCAGAATCACTCTGGAGGGAATGCTTGCAATAAAATGTATCAATGGAGTATTCTTTCTGATCCTGTCATGGATGCTGGTATGTTCTCTGTGACAGGTTTCGGAGTGAGATAAGAGGAGGAAATATGAGCAGATTGTTTGACACAAAACCGGCGGCAAAATGGGAGGAAGCCTATCCGCTGGGGAACGGAAGAATCGGAGCAATGGTATTTGGCCAGCCCGGTTATGAACGAATCCAGCTGAATGAAGACAGCGTCTGGTACGGAGAACCGGTCGACCGGATCAATCCGGAGACAAAGAAGAGCCTGCCTGAAGTCAGAGAACTGATCCGGCAGGGAAAGATTCCGGAAGCGGAAAAAAGAGTGATGCAGTCTTTTTCCGGGATTCCTCAGAGCCAGCGGCCCTATCAGAGTGCCGGGGATCTCTGGATCAACTGGGAAGGCAGCATGGATGCGGAAGCGGGATATGAGAGAGAACTGGATCTGGAACGGGCGGTGGCGAGCAGCATCAGCAGAGGAGCATACGGCGAGACAAAGAGACATTATTTTGTGTCGGCTCCGGATCAGGTGATGGTGATCCATGCGGATGCTCCCGGAGAACAGACACTGTCCTTAAGCGCTCTGCTCACCAGGGGAAGGTTCTATGAAACGGTGAAAAAGGTCAGTGATGATACGGTTATGCTGCTGGCCTCCTGCGGAGAAGGCGGCGTCAGGCTGGCAGTGGCTGTGAAAGCTGTGGCAGATGGCGGAGAAGTACAGGTGGCTGGGGAGCATCTTCTGGTAAAGGCAGCGAAGAGCGTCACACTGTACGTCGCTGCGGAGACCACTTTCTACTGCGGGGAGGACGGAACACTTCCGAAGTATCCGGAGGAGAACGGCGAGAATTCTCTTATTGCCGTCAGGGCAATGCTGAGACTACAGGAAGAACAGCTTCAGTACGTAAGGCGTGCCGTGAAGCGTTTGGATGCGGCGGCAGAGAAAGGATATGAACAGATCCTGAGAGATCATGAGACGGATTACCGCAGTCTCTTTGGACGTGTCCGGTTCCGCCTGGCAGGACAGGATACGGAACGTCTGGAATATACCAGAACTTATTTTGATTATGGAAGATATCTTCTGATTTCGTGCAGCCGCCCCGGCAGCCTGCCTGCAAATCTGCAGGGGATCTGGAATGAAGAAATGCAGCCGTGCTGGGACTCCAAATTTACGATCAATATCAATATGGAAATGAATTACTGGCCGGCAGAGGTCTGTGACCTTCCGGAGTGTCACCGTCCGCTGTTTGATCTGCTGAAACGGATGCGAAGGAGGGGGAGGGAGACTGCCCGGAGGATGTATGGATGCAGAGGGATGACAGCCCATCATAATACGGATATCTGGGCAGACTGCGCGCCTCAGGATATCTGCATTTCCGCGACCTACTGGGTCATGGGAGCCGCCTGGCTGTGTACCCATATCAGGAACCACTATGAGCATACGGGGGATGAAGCCTTCCTGAAAGAAATGTATCCGGTACTGAAGGATGCGGCCGTTTTCTTCCACGATTTTCTCACGGAGGATCAGGGAGAACTGGTGACCAGCCCGTCCATCTCGCCGGAAAATACCTATATCATGGAAAATGGTGTTATGGGCTGTCTGTGCGCCGGACCGTCCATGGATACACAGATAGTAAGAGATCTTCTGGAGAACTATGCCAATGTATCACAGCTTCTGGGTATAGAAGATGAAGATACCGGGAAAAACCGGGAGATCCTGGGCCGTCTTCCGCAGACGAAGATCGGAAAACATGGACAGATCATGGAATGGCGGGAGGATTATGAAGAAAAAGAACCGGGCCATCGTCATATTTCGCAGCTGTATGCGCTGCATCCTTCCGGACGTATTACCAGGGACGGTACGCCGGAACTGGCACAGGCTGCTGCAAACACACTGGCACGGAGACTGACCTACGGAGGAGGACATACGGGATGGAGCTGTGCCTGGATCGTGAATCTGTATGCCCGGTTGGGAGACGGAGACGCAGCGTGGGAGAATCTGAAGAAGCTGTATGAGAAATCCACATTCCCGAATATGATGGACAATCATCCGATGTTTGACTATTTTGTATTTCAGATCGACGGAAATTTTGGGGCAACGGCCGGTATCACGGAGATGATTCTTCAGAGCAGTCCGGAACGTACCATACTGCTGCCGGCTCTGCCCGGAGACTGGGAAGAGGGCGAAATAGAGGGACTGGTGCTCTGCGGCGGCGCGAAAGCAGATATTTACTGGAGAGAAAACAAACTGAAACTTTGCAGGATCCGTGCCCGCAGAGCAATCCGCACCAGGATCTGCTATCTGGATCAACAGTGTGAGATCGATCTTCCGGAAGATGGCCGGTGCGTGCTGAAAATGACAGAAGGGGGTCTTGTCTGTGAGTCTGTTTAAGAAAAAGACGATACTGTATGCCAGGCTGGAGAGTAACGGCAGTGTATTATATTCCGGCAGATGGAATGACCTTCCTCTGGCGGAAGAAGTGATTCTGAAAAAAAGTGTGGAATTCTTCGATGATGCGGATCCCTGCTATATACACAGAAATGCGGTGCGGGTCAGGCTGATCTCAGAACTGGAAGGGATGAAGTCTGAAAAAGACAGATTTCTGGAGACACTGTCAGAATGGACCGGACTGAGGACTGTGGATGCGTGCGAGTTTTCACAGCTTTTCTTAAAGAGTATAGTTGACCAGGAAAGTCTGTCTTATGTATGAAACTATTGACAGAGTGAAAGGACATGTTGGATAATCTTTCTGTAATACAAAGTTACAAAATCAAATGGGGGTAAATATATGAGATATCAATGTTTAGATGCAAAATGGACGTTTCGCAGAGGGCTGCTGGATTCCCTCGCCATTCTTCAGTCTGATCCGGGTGAAACGGTGAATCTGCCGCATGACGGTATGATCGGAACTTCTGTGACGCCGGATGCGCCGGCACGGGCAGATATGGGTTATTTTACGGGAGATCTGACAAATTATACAAAGTTTGTCAGGATACCGGAGGAATGGAAAGGCGGCTGTGTCGGACTGAAGATCGACGGTGCCATGATGAATGCATCTGTGGAGATCAATGGATATAAAGTGGGGCTGCAGCATTATGGATATGCGCCGTTTTACATGGATCTGACAGATTATGTGACTTTTGGCGCGGAAAATCGCATCACAATCAATGTGAACACATCTATGCAGCCCAATTCCAGGTGGTATACGGGATCTGGATTGTTCCGGGGGGTGAAGCTCTGCCGGGGGCCAAGAGTACATATCATTCCGGACGGTGTATTTGTGCAGACCAGGGAAGTGGCTGACGGGTATGCGTTTCTGGAGGCTCAGGTGGAGGTGAAAAATGCCACCCCGGAGAACCGGCTTGCGGAAGTGACGGTGTCGGTCTTCAAAGAGGGGGAAGATGCGGTTCTTGCAAGAACGAAACGTGTGATTCAGATCAATGCAGGGAAGGAAGAAACCGCGAGACTCAGCCTGACGCTGGCACAGCCGCTTCTGTGGGATGCGGAGCATCCGGAGCTGTACAGGGTGAAAGCGGAGGCAGTCAGCCTTGGCGTTTACAGAACTCATTTGGTGAAAGATGAGATCACGGAAGCGGATGAGGCGGAAGTACTGTTCGGTATCCGGACGATCACGGCGGACGCCATCCGCGGCCTTCGGATCAACGAAAAAACGGTCAAGCTGAAAGGCGGCTGCCTGCATCATGATAATGGTCTGCTGGGCGCGGTGTCTCTGTATGAATGTGAGGCAAGGAAGGTCCGGAAATTAAAAGAGGTGGGCTTTAACGCGATCCGTACTGCTCACAATCCGCCGTCAGAGGCGCTCATAGAGGCCTGTGACCGGCTGGGCATGTATATTTTTGATGAGGCTTTTGACTGCTGGGGAATCGCAAAACGCGGCGGGGATTATCACCAGTATTTTGAGGAACAGTGGGAGCGGGATCTGACGGCTTTTGTGAAAAGAGACCGTACTCATCCATCCGTGATTCTGTGGTCTACAGGAAATGAGATCCCAGAGCGCGGGGGACTGAACAATGGTTATACGCTGGCGACGCGGCTGGCGGATACCATACGCAGACTGGATGGCACGAGACCGGTCAGCAATGGCATCTGCTCTTTATGGAGCGGACTGGATGATTTTCTTGCACAGGGACAGAATCAGGAACAAAATTCTAAGGAAGGTCTGGATGCCGCATTGTGGGAGAGAATTACAGAGCCATTTACCAATGGCCTGGATATTGTGGGTTATAATTATATGGAAGATATTTATGAACGGGATCATGAAATGTTTCCGGAAAGAGTCATTCTTGGTTCGGAAAATTTTCCGAAAGAAATAGGATACCGGTGGCCGCTGGTGGAACGACTTCCCTATGTAATCGGTGAATTTACCTGGACTGCATGGGATTATATAGGGGAAGCCGGGATCGGCAAGGCAGTTTATGTAGAAAAAGATGATCCGTTGGCAGAAAAAGGCCCTTGGGCATTAATGCCTCAGTTTATGTCACCATATCCCTGGAGAACGGCCAATGATGCTGATTTTGACATTACGGGCCGCATGATGCCCCAGGGTGCCTACCGAAGTGTGGTTTGGGGAAGTGAAAAGACGTACTTATTCTCCATGCATCCGGAAACCTTTGGCAAAGAGGAGATCATAAGTATGTGGGGATTTCCGGCTGTTCTGTCCAACTGGAATTATGCAGGATATGAAAACCGACCGGTGGAGCTGGTGGTCTTTTCCGGCGCGGAAGAGGTGGAGATCCTTGTAAACGGCAGGTCTCTGGGCAGAAAAGCAGTAAATCAGGAGAAACCTATGCCGAATACAGTGCGTTTTGAGACAATATATATCCCTGGTAAGGTGGAAGCCGTCAGCTATCGGGGCGGTAAGGAAATCAGCAGGGATCTGTTACAGACTTCCCGGAAGCCTGCAGATATCAGGCTTCATCCTGAAAAAACGGAACTGGCGGCGGATGGCCATGACCTTCTTTATATCGGGATCGATATCGTGGATCCGGAAGGAGTTGTGGTTACAGATGCATCTGTGACACTCCGGGCCGGGGTGTCAGGCTGCGCAGAACTGGCCGGATTTGGCACAGGTAATCCTGTGACGGATGAAAACTATACGGAAGGAGAAACGGTAAGTTACAGGGGACATGCAATGGCAGTCCTGCGTGCCGGATATGAGAACGGCACGGCGATATTTACCATATCGGGAATGGATCTGGAGGAAAAACAGTTTGTCTTTTCTGTGGTTTGATGACAGTAATAATGTATGATGATGGAGGATGGTATCATGAGTAAGAAACAGGCATTTAACCCTTATCTTCCGTCCTGGGAATTTGTCCCGGACGGAGAACCCCACGTATTTGACGGACGTGTCTATATTTACGGATCACACGATTTCTACAACGGAGACGTATTCTGTATGGGAGATTATGTGTGCTGGTCCGCTGATGTCCATGATCTGGGAAACTGGAGATATGAGGGGGTCATATACAAAAGAAATGAGGATCCCGGAAATCCCGACGGTGAAGGATGTCTCTACGCCCCGGATGTGACAAAAGGCCCGGACGGAAGATATTATCTATATTATGTAGTGTCCAATCTGCAGGTTGTCTCTGTGGCAGTCTGTGATGAGCCGGCGGGAAAGTATACCTTCCTGGGCTACGTTCACGATCAGGAAAACCGCCGGATCGGAGAGCGTGAGGGTGATGAGCCCCAGTTTGATCCGGGTGTTCTGACAGAAGGAGATAAAACGTATCTGTATACCGGCTTCTGCGGACGTGGGGACAAGTCCAGACACGGTGCCATGGGAATGCTGCTCGGTCGCGATATGCTTACTGTCCTAGAGGGGCCGGTGATCGTGGCCCCTGGCTGTGAGTACAGTGAGGGTACCGGATTCGAGGGTCATGAATATTTTGAAGCGGCATCCATCCGGAAGAAGGACGATCTCTATCTTCTGATCTATTCCTCAGTTGTGATGCATGAACTCTGTTATGCGTACAGCAAGTCTCCGCTGGAGGGATTTCAGTATGGAGGAGTGCTGAACAGCAATGTGGATCTGGGAATTGATACGTATAAACCGGCAGACCGTCCGGCAGCCTTCGGAGCAAACAATCACGGAAGTATCGTGGAAATGAACGGGGACTGGTATATTTTCTATCACAGACATACCAACGGTACCTGGTTCTCCAGGCAGGGATGCGCAGAAAAACTGCCTGTTCGTGAAGATGGACTGTTTGGGCAGGCAGAGCTTACCTCCTGCGGCCTGAACGGCGGGCCCCTTGCCGGAGAAGGTTATTATCCCTCCTGTATTGCATGCCATCTGTTTACTGACCGACCGGTGATCTATGTGGGAGACAGTGATAAACCGGAATATGTCAATGGCTCATTTCCGAAGATCGTTAAAGAAGGATGGGACGGAGACCAGAATGAAGGCTACATCACCAATATGTATGATCAGTGTACTGCGGGCTTCCGCTATTTTGATCTGAGTCATGTGTCGGAGATTACACTGACGATCCGTGGATATGCATATGGCAGTATGGAGATCCGAACTTCATTTGAGGGACCGGCGGTAAAAACGATCCCCCTGCACTACTCTAATATCTGGAGAGATATCAAAACAGAGATTAAGCTTCCGGAAGGAGCAGATTCTCTTTATTTTACCTACCGGGGACCTGGAAGTGCCAGCTTTAAGGGATTTACATTGAAATGAGAACTGTTGAGAGCCAGGCAATTCGTAACTTTATTTGGCGGATACGTCACACTGACGAAATGCGGGATATTTTGGAAGTTGACTCTGAACAGCTATGATAAACTGGAGAAAGTCAGGGGCAGTAATGTGTGAGTCACGGAACCTGTCTGCCTGTGAAAGGAGTGACAGCTGCTATGATGGATGTAGTTGTAAGAAAAAGCAGAGCGATCCGCAGCATTTATGAGCAGGATCGTGCGCTGTTTCTGGAATCGGAACAGGGACTGATCCGGATCTGGCCTCAGACAGACCGTATCATTCGTGTATCCTATACAGAAAATGGTGTATTTCCGGAGAATCAGGGAGAAGAATATGCGGATCTGTCAGGGAAAGAAAAGGGGGCAGCCTGGACGGGGTCCGAGGGACAGGAGATTCTGGTTCGGACAGAAGAATTGAGAGTTCGGGTGAACCGGGAGACAGGTTCGCTTATTTATGAGGAAAAAGATGGTTCTTTATTGCTGGCAGAAGCGGATGCGATGAGCAAACAGGTGGAAGAATTTCCGTATTTCCGGCCGGTGGACGGAGAGGCACAGACGGCACAGATCAAAACTGTGGATGGAGTGAAACAGAAGGTACTTGAAACTGCCAGAGAATATGACAGGATGCTTTATCACACACGTCTTTCATTAAAATTTAAAGAAGAGGAAGTGCTGTTTGGGCTGGGACAGGCGCAGGAGGGCGTATGGAATCTCAGAGGCACAGTACAGTATCTCCATCAGGCAAATATGAAAATTGCGGTGCCGGTACTGTTGTCTTCAGAAGGATATGGAATTCTGTTATCTACACAGAGTACGGCAATTTTTGAGGATGATGTATATGGCTCCTGGCTGTATACGGAGGCAGATGAATACCTGGACTATTATCTGATTGCGGGAAAGCTTCCGGAAGTGGTGAAAGGAATCCGGAAACTGACCGGAAAGGCAGCCATGCTTCCGAGATGGGCCTTTGGTTATATACAGTCCAAAGAACGGTATGAGACCGCAGAAGAACTGGTAAAGACCGCAGAGCGTTTCCGGGAAGAGCAGTTTGGGCTGGATGCGATTGTGATGGACTGGATGTCCTGGCCGGACAATCTCTGGGGACAGAAAACGCTGGATGAGAGGCGTTTTCCGGATCCAGAGGGGATGACGAATGCCCTGCATCAGAAACAGGTACACTTTATGATTTCCATCTGGCCGAACATGAGCCAGGAGAGCAGTAATTATGAAGAGTTCAGAGATGCCGGGTGTTTGCTGCCAAACAGTAATGTTTATGACGCATTCAGGAAAGAAGGACGTGAACTGTACTGGCAGCAGGCAGAACGGGGGCTGTATTGTTATGGAGTTGACGGTTGGTGGTGTGATTCCAGTGAAGCAGTGTGTCCGGAATGGGAGAGAGGAACCTGCCCTCCTCCGGCAGTCATGTATCAGGATTTTGTGGATGCTGCGGGCAAGATCATGCCTCTTGACAAAATAAATGCGTATGGACTTTATCATGCCCGGGGAGTTTTTGAGGGGCAGACAGGAATAACCAGAGAGAAAAGGGTTCTCAATCTGACCAGAAGCGGGTATCCCGGAAGCCAGAAATATGGAGCCATCCTATGGTCGGGAGATATCAGTGCGACATGGGATACTCTGAGAAAGCAGGTGACAGAAGGCATTTCTTTTTGTGCCTGCGGACTTCCCTACTGGACTCTGGATATCGGAGCATTTTTTGTAAAACAGGGCGTACCCTGGTTCTGGAACGGAGATTTTCCGGAAGGACTGGAAGACCCGGGGTATCGGGAACTATATGTGAGATGGTTTCAGTACGGAGCTTTTCTGCCGGTATTTCGGAGCCATGGGACCGACTGCCCGAGAGAACCATGGAATTTTGGAAAACCGGGGGATATGTTCTATGACGCGCTTCAGAAAGCGGTTCGACTGCGCTATGAGCTGATGCCTTATATTTACTCTCTGGCAGGTGCGGTTTGGAAGGAAGATGAGCTGATGATGCGGCCTCTGATCTATGATTTCCCGGAAGACAGACAGGCAGCCGGAATCGGAAATCAGTATATGTTCGGCCCGGCGCTCATGGTATGTCCTGTAACAAGACCGATCTGCTGGGGATCTTGCCAAGTGCCGGCGGAGGAATCCAATAAGCGGATGGAGATCTATCTGCCTGCAGGAACGGGCTGGTATGACTATTATACACAGGAACAGTATGCCGGAGGACAGACAATTACAGTCACAGTTACCATGGATCATATTCCGCTGTTTGTCCGGGCGGGAGCGATCCTGCCCATGGCGCAAACAGGCATGAATACTTCGGAGCAGGCGGAAAAAACGGTCGAGCTTCACATCTATCCGGGAGCAGACGGCTGGTTTGCCCTCTATGAGGATGCAGGCGACGGATATGGATATGAGCAGGGGGAGTACTGTCTGACGGAAATTTATTACTCCGATGAAAGCGGGACTGTATCCGTAAAGACAGAAGGAAATCAGAAATATCATAATGAGATAAAAGTGCTGCATTTGTAAAGACAGAAAAAACTTCAGCGTTAGTAATTAACGTAGCCCTGTGAATATGTTATAAGATTTTATATCAGGAACATATGTTTATCGTTTAACTGAAATACCCGAATCTAGATGAAAAGGAGCAGGGTGAATGGTTACTATCAAGGATATAGCAGAGAAATGCAATGTATCTGCGACGACTGTGTCCAATATCCTGAATGGAAAGGCGAAGGCCAGCAAAAAGACGAGAGAACTGGTGATGCAGACCGTGAAAGTGATGGGGTACCAGCCCAACTACATTGCCCAGGGACTTCGGAACAGCAGGACCAGGATCATAGGGATCATCGCAGAAGATATCTCGCAGTTTACCACCCCCCCCCAAAATCATTGAGGGGATCATGGAGCACTGTGAAGAAAAGGGGTACCGGACTATCGTTCAGAACCTTCGTCTCTATGCCAGATGGAGTGACCAGTGGTATGATAAAGACAAGGATTATCATTCTATACTGGATCCTGTACTGTAGGAGATGCTTTCGATCCATGTGGACGGGATCATTTATGTCGTGGGTCATGCCCGTGTGATTCACTGCTTTCCGAAGGGGTTCCGTATCCCGGCGGTCATGGCTTATGCTTATTCGGGATCTGATGAGGTGCCTTCTGTTGCCATCGACGATACGGCAAGTACCTATGAGATAGTGAAGTATCTGTTGGATATGGGACATCGCAGGATCGGAGTGATCGGAGGACGTTCCGACAATATTCACACACAGAAGCGTCTTCTGGGATATCAGAAAGCGCTGTTTGAAGCACGGGTGCTGTTTAATCCCGGTCTTACGACTACAGGCTTCCGCTGAATGAGATCGGCCTGGAGGCAGTCCGTTATCTTCTTGAAAAGATTGAAACAGGGAAGATAGCCGGCAGAACAGCCGGGAGAGGCCCTGGAGACGCTGGTGCCCTGCATGATGCAGGTGAGAAGTTCTGTGGGAAGAGCACCGGCTCTGTGGCAGGTATAAGCTGCGCATAGTTTGAAGTACATGGGTTTATTACCCCTTATAAAAGAACTGGAGAACCGTATGTCCAAAAGACGATTGTTCGCCGGTTCTTTTTTCTCTGTTTCATCGGTTATTGTTTTCGGGGCGGTTGTCCCGCGAGGCGTCCGGGTTCATATCAGGCTGTACGGAAGACTTATTTGCGGATACTGATATAACCCGCGATCAATTACCCTATGTTCCGCTGGTCTGCTTTTCCGATAGCACAGTTGTAAAAGCCTCAGCGTAGCCCGCTACGCCTGCGTTTTTACAACCGCACTCTCGAAAAAGCATCCTCACCGAAACAGTACGGTATTTAGGGTGGATCATACTAGAGTCTGCTTCTGATGTGATAACTTCCAGCTAATTCTGAGTATAAATCAAATTTTCATCGGAAAAGGTCATTGCCATAATGCAGAAAACATGGAAAAATGAGATGTATAAGGAGGCGAACTATATGAAAATATTATGTTATACCAGACAGCCGATGGAGGATGCGATTTATTCAGAAAAGCTTGCTTACAGCATGCATCTTGCGATTCAGGAGGATGATGGAACTATTACGGAACTAAATCATAATTCAGGTATTTTGTACGCAAAAGCCGTTCAGAATGAGGATGGGACTTTGCATGCAAAATGTCTGAAAAACCCATGGCTGTTTGAACTTGCAGACGGATCTTATGGTGTGATTGCTCTTAGAGTGGAGGCAGATGGCAGTGAAGATGATTCTTCCAGAGGAAAACTTTTGTATTGTACTTCTGATGATCTGATTCATTATACAGAGCATCCTCTGCTGAATCTGGGAGGAATCTGCAGTATCGAGGATGCGGTCTGCCAGTTTGACCGTGAGGAAGGACAATATATTCTGAGCTGGAGGGAACGTAATGGAAAATGTTTTCTGCTGAAAACACGGAGACTGAATGAAAAGAATCTGAAAAATTCCTGGGGAAGTCTGACAGAAACAGAATATATAAAAAAGACTATCCAATTGACATTACCGGCAGGAACAGTTCTTCCGGAAGGCGCCGTACTGTGCAATGCCCTGGATATTTCACAGGAGACGGCAGAAAAATTAAAATGTCGTTTTGTGACTCCGGTGAATACTGCCAATAAGGTTCCATCCTATGTCAGAATTTCCGGCCCGAAGGAGCTGGCAAAGGTGAAAGCCCGGTGCGTATACAGTGACGGAAGCTTTGTTGAGAAGAGAGTGGACTGGTATATGGATACGATAGACTGGGATACTCCGGGAGTTTATGAAGTGGAGGGAAGAATCCATCAGGATCACTATGAATTTCCTGTGGCATGGCATAAAGCAGATCCATGTATCGGAAAATGGAATGGAAAATATTATTTTATTTCTACAAATGATCAGGATCATGAACATAGTATCTATATCCGGGAGGCAGACAGTATTCCGGCGCTGGTGACAGCGCAGCAGGTTAAAATTCTGGATGCATATACCTATCCGCATCTGGGCAATCTGTTGTGGGCACCGGAGTTTCATATCATCGAAAATCGGCTGTATGTGTTCCATGCAGGTACGCCTCAGGAGTTTCTGAAAGAACAGTCCCATGTGATGGCTTTGCGGGAGGGAGGCAATCCTGTGAAAGCTTCTGACTGGGAAATGCCGGTCAGAGTCCTGAAAAAGGATGGGACTCCTCTCTATGGAGAAGAGGGAATCACACTGGATATGACGGTTTTTGAAGCCGGTGAGAAATACTATGCCTGCTGGTCTCAGAGACAATTCAAACCGGTGGATCAGGGGGCATGGCTGTATATTGCTTTGCTGAATGCGCAAGAGCCGTGGAAGCTGGATTCTGATCCAGTGCTTCTCTCTGTTCCGGAATACGGCTGGGCCAATAATCATACCTTTGTGGATGAAGGGCCTTTTGCATTAAAATATGATGGAAAGATTTACCTCACCTTCTCCAGCGCGGCTGTGGACAGCACCTATGTAGTAGGGCTTCTGACGGCAGAAGAGACGGCGGATCTGCTGGATCCTTCCGTATGGTGCAAAGAAAACTGTCCTTTGCTTTCTTCCAGAAGCGTAAAGGGTGAATATGGTACAGGGCACAATGCTTATGTGACGGATGATGACGGCCTTATATGGAATACATATCACGCAAGATTGGGTGTCACAGGACCCAGAAGTTCCGGAATCCGGCGGGTGCATTTCAATGCGGACGGATTTCCGGTACTGGATATGACAGAGGATAAAGATCTGAAGCCGGAGCTGGCGTCAGTGCGCCTGCTGGCAGAAGTGGTGAAAGAGGAGAACTGACCGGCTACAGTTTCTGCCGTCGGTATTGTCCTGGACTGACCTTCATTTTGCGGCGAAACTGCCGGCAGAAATGTTCTACGTTATGATAGCCGCATTCTTCTGCAATATCGGCCACAGGCCGGTCAGTGCAGGCGAGACGGTCACAGGCCATACGAAGCCGCCCTGTGATGACATCTTCCATACAGGAGACTCTGAACGCTTTGCGGTAAATGGACTGCAGATAACCTTCGCTCAGATGCATCCGGTCTGCCATGGAGGGGATGTCCCAGGGAAGCTGTGGATTGCGATAGATACTCTTTCGTAAAGCCAGCAGTTCAGGTATGTGAGGAAGAGAATATTCATTGTTCAGGGCAGATTCAGCAACGGTGCGGAGCCGGTTAAAAAGAATCTGCAGAAACTGATGGATGATCCGCTCACTGTCCGGTTGAGGAAAAGAATGTTCCCAGGTAAGCAGCTGAAAAAGATTGTGAATATAATCCGGATCAGCCACAGGGAAAGGAATGCCCGTCAGCGGAAAAGCAGTTACAAAAGTTTCATCAGACTCAAAACGGATCCAGTCATTTTCATAGCTGTTCTGGCAGGCGCGGTAATATATTTTTGTATCAGGTGGAAACAGGACGGCGGAATGGGCAGGATACTCTGCAAGTTTTCCGTCAGTCCAGAAAGCAGCCGGTGTATGGATCAGCAGGAGAAGAAAACAGTCGTACCCTTTGGGTTGGTCAAAAATAAAATCTGCCGGGTGTGATACCCCATATTCTACATAACGGATATGATTCATAACTGCCTCCGAACGTCCGATGCGCTTATCAATGAGAAATAATTCTGTAAAAATCAGGAAGAGTAAAGTGCACTACCTGAGAAGTCTGTATACAGTATAAAAAGAAGGAAAGAAAATGGCAAGAAGAAATTACTTGTGAATGGTAATTGCGGCAGCGTAATTCTATAATAGTAATTGACGGAAGATGGCAAATATGGTATAAAATTTAATATATTATAGCATTATTTATCGTTTAACTGAAATACCCGAATCTAGATGAAAAGGAGCAGGGTGAATGGTTACTATTAAGGATATTGCCCAGAAATGCAATGTATCAGCTACTACTGTGTCCAACATTCTGAACGGAAAAGCGAAAGCCGGCAAGGAGACCAGGGATCTGGTGATGCAGACCGTGAAGGAAATGGGATATCAGCCCAATTATATTGCGCAGGGACTCAGAAACAGCAGAACCAAAACCATAGGGATCATCGCGGAGGATATCGCACAGTTTACCACTCCGAAAATTATCGAGGGGATTATGGAGTACTGCGAAGAAAAGGGATACCGGACCATCGTTCAGAATCTCCGGCTTTATGCCAGATGGAGTGACCAGTGGTACGACAAGAATAAGGATTATCATTCCATACTGGACCCTGTTCTGCAGGAGATGGTTTCACTGAAGGTGGACGGAATTATCTATCTTGCAGGTCATGCCCGGGTGATTCACTGTTTCCCGAAGAATTTCAGGATTCCGGCAGTTATGGCCTATGCATATACGGATTCGGAAGAGGTGCCTTCTGTTGCCATCGATGATACTGCCAGTGCGTATGAGATCGTGAAGTATCTGCTGGATATGGGGCATCGCAAGATCGGTGTGATCGGCGGATGTTCGGATAATATTCATACACAGAAGCGTCTTCTGGGGTATCAGAAAGCTCTCTTTGAAGCTCAGGTGCTTTTCGACCCGGAGCTTGTCCGTTATGGAAACTGGAAAAGAGAGTCCGGATATATGGAGTCCAGTGGGCTGCTGGCTAAGGGAGTGACAGCTTTTTTCTGCATGGCGGACCGGATGGCAGGAGGTGTTTATGACAGGCTTGAAGAGAACGGCCTTACAGTGGGAAAGGATATTTCTGTCGCTGGTTTTGACGATCAGGATATAGCTGAATTTTTCCGGCCGCCGCTTACTACGACCAGGCTGCCCTTGAACGAAATAGGTTTGGAATCAATCAAAATTCTTCTGGAAAAGATTGAGACGGGGGCGGTGCGGGAGGAACTGCCGGGAAAAGCGTTGGAAATACTGGTGCCATGCATAATGCAGGTGAGAAAATCAGTGGAAAGAGTGCCTGCGGTGCGGCAGGCGTGAACGGATAAAAAGCAGCGTAAATTCAAAAGGGATTGGAGAATCGTTCTGTTGGATACGGAACGATCCTCCAATCCTTTTTTGATTTACAGAAAACATGTTTACTGAATTTATTGCTGAGTTTAACGAAAAACAACCGAATAATTAA